>JAKISU010000124.1 GCA_021648445.1 Flavobacteriaceae bacterium | reverse complement strand
TAAAATAGTGTATCTTTATTGCTCAAAATTGGGTGTTTTTTTTAGTGCTTAAATGTTTGATTTACACAATAAATTTAACACTTTACACCCAGTTTTTCCCATTTATAATGAATTATTCGGGTTAAATGGTAAGGTAGAGAAACGCGAAGAAATTACTATCCCTGCAGGTACTTTTGATTGTTATGTAATCTCATTTGAAACAGAATTTAAAATGGGAATAAAGCGTAAAGGGAAAACAAGACAATGGTTGGCAAAAGGAGTGGGCATTGTAAAAACTGAAGACTATAATAAAAAAGGAAAAGTTATTAGTAAGAGTGTTTTAACAAAGTTTTCTAATTAGCAGAGTTGTTGTCATTTTGAAATATTTATAACCGAAGTCTATACTTTGGTTTTTTCTTTTATAATTATAACCTATGTAACTTTATTTGTTACAAAATTTACAGTTGTAATTAATTGATTTATTTATAATTGCCTAAATTTATTGTATTATTTATTGACCAAGCTCCTATGAAATATTTTTTTCTATATTTTTTGTTTTTTTTAAGTTTTGTTTGTTTTGGACAGAATCAAAAAAAAATTGATTCTTTAAAAGCAGAGGTAAAGAAAAACACTAATAATGAAGTGAAATTTGAATTATTATCTGAAATTTTTAATAATTATCTGTTTTTAAATTTAGATTCAGCAGCTGTTTATAAAGATAAAATTATTAAACTATTTCATAAGGATAAGAATAGGTTGATAAATGTTTACGGACTTTCTTCAAAATATTTTTATTATAAGTCTGATCTTGATAGTGCGTTATATTTTACAAAAAAGGCTCTTAGTATTGCTGTTGAGCTTAATGATAATAAATTAAAGGCAGATTTGTACCGGAAATTGGCAATTTTAAGTAGTAGAGAACATAAGTATGATGATGCTGAACACTTTGGAGAATTAGCTTTAAAGACTGCTATATTGACAAATGATTGGCATTTAATTGCCTCATCTAATATAATGTTAGGCAATCAATATTATAAAAAAACAGATTTTGATTTAGCATTGAAATACTATTTGAAAGCTGATTCACTTTACACTTTGAATAATGAGGAAGATAGGTTTTTAGCTAATAGCTATGACAACATAAGCTCAATTTATACCGATATTAAAGATAAAAGAGCCATTTATTATATTGAAAAAAGTAAAAAAATATATCAAAATTTGAATGATTTAGAAGGAATTAATTATAATTTTTTGTTAAAAGGAATGTACTATTACGCTATAAAAGATTATAAGAATGCAATTCATAATTTTGAGACTGCAATAAAGTTTTATGAAGAATATGGAGAAACATTTCGGCAGAGTGATTTATATAGTAGACTCGTAAGTTCTTATTCTGCAATTGGCGAATTTAATAAGGCTGAACAAGTGTTGAAAAAGGTCGAATTATTATTAAAAAAATCAAATGAAAAAGGAATTTTAATAGCCATGTATTTGAGTGGAGGTCAATTATATTTAGATCAGAATAAATATAATGATGCAATAAAATATTTTGAAAAAGCTCATGTAATAATTAATAGTAGTGAAATTAGTTTTTCTATAAATCAATTAAGAGAGATAAATAAAGGATTATCCTTGGCGTATTTGGGAAAAAAAGATTATAAGAATGCTCTAAAATATAGTCAACTACATCTGTTAATTAATGACAGTATTTATAAGAATAATAATATTGAAGTTACTAAAAATTTAGAAACTAAATACCAAACCGAAAAAAAAGAGCAAGAAATTACCTTGCTAAAATCTAAAAATGAATTGGCAGAACAACAAAAAACGAATCAACGTAATCAATTATTGGGCGGAATAGGAATCACTTCTTTAGCAGGGTTGTTCTTTTTCTTTTTATATAGAAATCGCCAAAAAACAACCAAAAAATTACAGGAATTAGACAAAGCGAAATCAAATTTTTTCGCTAATATTTCGCATGAGTTCCGTACACCTTTAACATTGATTTCCAGTCCTATTCAAAAACAATTACAAAAAGAAAATTTACCTGATGATGAACGGAACAATTTTGAAATGATGCATCGCAATTCAACCAGATTACTTTCTTTGGTCGATCAATTATTAGATATTTCGAAAATAGAAGCGGGAAGTTTAAAACTAAAAGTTTCTAAAATTGAATTGATGCCTTTTATTGGTTCACTAACTGATGGTTTTACCTATGCTGCAAAACAAAAAGAACTCAATTATATTATAAATAATAATCCAACAACTAATATTACTTGGTTTGATAAAGATGTATTAGAGAAAATTGTGGTGAATTTATTGTCAAATGCTATAAAATATACGCCAACAAAAGGTTCAATAGTTTGTAACGCTTTTGTAAAGGAAAGTCAATTCTATTTTGAAGTAAAAAATACAGGCTTAGGTTTATCAAAAGATGAATTGACCAAAATTTTTGAACGCTTTTACCAACTCAATGAGAATGAGCAAGGCGTTGGCATTGGTTTAGCATTGGTAAAAGAATTGATAAACTTACATAAAGGTACAATTAATGTTGAGAGTATTCCAGATGAATGGACAACTTTTAAAGTGGTTTTACCAATCAATAAAGAGGCATTTAAAGAAGATGAATTTGATAAAAGGAGTACTGATAAATTTAGTGATGAACAACCCATTTATCAAGAAGTTTCAGAAATTAATCGAGATATTGATATGTCAAAAGATCCTGATAGCCATCAGGATGACAACCCTATTTTATTAATGGTAGATGATAATGCTGATATAAGAACCTATGTAAGTAATATATTCAATGATACCTATACCATTTTGACTGCCAAAAATGGACAGGAAGGGATCGATCTAGCCCTAGAACATATACCTGATATTATTATTAGTGATATTATGATGCCTGTTAAAAACGGAATAGAATTATGTAATACCTTAAAAGTTGATGAGCGAACAAGCCACATACCTATTATTTTACTAACTGCAAAAGCAGGAGAAGAAAATGAAATAGAAGGTGTCAAAACAGGTGCAGATGATTATGTTACAAAACCTTTTAATGAAGAATTATTAAAATTACGTGTTCAAAAACTAATTGAAAGCAGAAATAAATTACAATTACGATACAGTCAAGAAGTTATTTTAAGACCAAAAGATATTGCTATCACTTCGGTTGATGAGCAGTTTTTAGAACGCTTACAAAAAGTATTAGATGATAAATTGGTTGAATCTTCATTTAGTATAGAAAATTTTAGCAAGGTCGTAGGAATGAGCCGTATGCAATTGCATAGAAAATTAAAAGCATTGACAGGTTTGTCGGCTACTGAGTTTATCCGTTCTCAACGTTTAAAACTAGCTGCTCAATTGTTAAAAAAATCTGAAATTAATGTGTCTCAGGTTGGTTATAGTGTTGGCTTTAGTGACCATGCTTATTTTAGTAAATGCTTTAAAAAAATGTATCATTGTACACCTACAGAATACGCTAATAATACAAAATAAACTCACTTACCGGTAAATAAAAGCTTCTTTATAGGGGGATTATTCCCCGCAATTTCAGGGGCTTTCTCCCCTTTATAACCAATGTTACAATTCTTATAGCTTTTGTTACAATACTCATAACAGCTTGTTTTTTACCACTCTACATTTACCACTGAATTTTTAGATCATTTATGTCTGAGAAAAGCTCTAAGAAGAATATATGAAACGAGCATGTTAAAATTTTTCACACCCAAGGAAATGACTCCCGACGCTTCGGGAGCGAACAGCATGTGACCGATTCAAAGAAATGTTATAGACACATGAAAAAAAAGAAGTATGAAGGTAAATTAAATGAAGTGCCAAGCGATAAAATTTATCTCAATGTAAATAATCTTAAAAAAGGGCTGTACACGTTAAAAATTATCAATAAGAATAAAGTAATAAAAAAAACAAGGTTTAATAAAAAGTAAAGAAGTGTTAACCTTTTTCTTTTAAAGGCATAAAAAAGGAAACAATAAAATTATAATTATGAAAAATATATTATTAAGTGTCATTTTTTTACTAGGACTATTAGGGAATGTACAACCTGTAGAAGCACAGTTGTGGAAAAAGCTTAAAAAGAGAGCCAAAGAAGCTGCTGAAAGAACACTTGAGCGTAAAGTGGAAGATAAAACTGTACAAAAAACAGAAAAAGCGATGGACACTATTCTAAATGTTGATAAGAAAATAAAAGGCAAGAAAAAAACAAATGAAATGCCTTCGCAAACCTATGATTTCACATATAAGTATGTAATGCAAATGATTGATGGTAAAAAAATAGTCGATTTTGAATATTTATTAATTGAAGGAGGCGATTATTTGGGTATAAATATGTCAGCTAGTAAAAATGATATGGTAACTGTAATAGATATTCAAAAACAAACAATGTTTATGTTTATGAAAAATGGTGATCAAAAAACACAAATGTCTATAGGATTCAATTTTGAAGATGTTGAGAGTGAGGTTGATGAAGCCTATGATGTTGAAATCAATCAAACTAATAACACAAAAATTATTTTGGGTTATAACTGTACTGAATATAATGTTAAAGGTAATGGTTTTGAAGGCTCTGTTTGGATTACACAAGAAGCCAATATTACATTTCCGAAAAGTTTTTATAAAATGAAAAATAAAAGATTCAAAACTACAAAGAGTATGGATCAATCATGGATAGCAAATATAGATGGTTTAACCCTAGAAATGAATATTATAGATACAACAAAAAAGAAACCTAAAACAATTCAAATGAATTGTATTGCATTAGAAAAACAAGATTACAGCATAGAAACTTCTATGTATAAAAAAATGAATTAAACCCTGTAAATATTAGCAGTATGAAAATCATCATCATCATTTTAGTTACAATACTCAGTCTAACATCGTGTAAAAAAACCAATGAAAAGCAGATTTCAACTGAAAATAATCCGGTTCTAAAAAAAGAAGAAAGCACCAAACCGCTTCCTAAAAAAGTAACCGGGAATAGCAATTATTTATGCAAAATAAATGGGCAAGATTGGGCTTATACCAAAGCTTCCGGCATTCTATCAACACACGCAAGAACTAAAAAACGTACTGCGTTGATCACCTTCAAAAAAAAGTTAGAAAAAGGTAGTGAAAGTATACAGTTGACTTATGACGCTGATTCTTTTGAACTGAGCACTGTGTCGATACTATTAAAATTTCCTAAAAAGGACGGTAAATTTTTTACCTGTTATTATGATCTCTTCCCCGATACAAGAAATCATAGTCCACAAAGTGAACTATCCGGTAGTATTGATTTGTCTGATCCATCGAGTGCTTCGGGTGTGGCAGAAATAAAGAACATCAATATTAAGTATGAAAAAGAAGCATTGTTAGATCATGAAAACGCAGTAATTTCTGTAACAGACTTGAAATTTACAGATATAGAATATTCTGATCTTGATAAATTCGTAAAGTCATATAAAAAATAAAAAAATATTTAAAAAGGTCAGTAAAAAAATGACCGATTTGGCAAACTATTTATTAAAGAAACATAAAAAATAATACCATTATGAAAATTATAATAATTCTAGCATTTTTGACATTCAACCATTTAGGATATTCACAGCTAATAGACCCATTTGGCAAAATAATCATTCATGAAATCAAAATGAACAAGCAAGACAACGGAACTTATATTGGAGCCGTTGAATGGACAACCGGTGGTATAGATTCCTTGCAAAGATATATCGTAAAAGGACTAGATGTTAAGGCTCCTGTAATGGTAAGAATTATATCAAAAGCTCCTGACCATAATATTGATCTCAGTTTTCATAAAAAAGGTTGGGATAAAGCAGAGTCAAAAGTCTCTACGGACGGAGATAAATTCGTTGATAAAATATTTAGAACTATGGGAATGGCGGGCATTGGAGTATCTTCTAAAGTTGCCGGTATTCCATATTTAATTATTGTTAGAGTAGGTCTACAGTTTCCTTCTACCAAATCATTAATTCGTATTACGGATGACAAGGAGGTATATGCTAAACATATGAGAAGTATAGGTTATACGGGTGAATTATTTGAAGGGAATAACAATTCGTCTAGGGACAACAATTCAAGTGCTATCATAAGTGGTTCGGATAATAATAGTACTCTTTTGTATATTATAATAGGTCTTTTAACGGTCATTTCAATATTAATTGCAGTATTCTTACTAAAGCGGAAAAGTTCAAAAAATACCGCCCTTTTATTTTTCATTTTTTGTTCATCTCAGTTTTGTATGGCACAAAGTAGTCTTCCTAAATTGGTACCATTGGATGGTCAGGGAGAATCACCTGTGTTTTATGACTATCAGACAAGTAATGTAGCTAACCAAAACACAGTCCCAGTAACTACTATCATGAATGTTCAGGAGGTTGATGTAGACGTACAGGCAAATCCAGGAGATGTTTTTTTAGAAAGAAGACAAATGCGTATAGAAACCAATCCGGGGAATAGAGTGCTAACTGGTTCTGAGGCAGAAGAAATTCAAAGAAGAATGAGAGAAGATAGGGAGAATTTTAATCGAGACTACGGAAAGGATTCTCCAGGAGAAGAAACGGAAGGAGACCAAAGGACACTGCCTGTAGATCGAGACAATGAAGAGCTAGATAGGTTAAGAAGGCAAGTACAACGCTTACAACGCCAAGTTGACTTACTATCACAAGAAGATGAAGAATTTGAGGAGGATGAAAATGAGGAAGCTGAAATAGTGATTTATTGTGAAGATCATGAGGCGTGCCAAAGTTGTTTAAATGAAGGTATTGACAAATTCAATACGCACGTAGCTTATTTAAATTACCTACAGAATTTTTATTTAAAAGAGGTAGATGATTTAAATGACAAGATAGAATATGGAAACACACTAGCATCTATGCCTGGTTATGGAATTGCCTGGGGTCCAATACTAACAACAGTAATAAGACCTGCTATGAACAAATTAAAAGCAGCCTATAATAAAAAATTTAATGAATATATTGAATCATTGGAGGCAGACCTTCAAGTCATTAGTGATTGCTATCAAGGTGAAAATGGCAGGTTTCGCAGTAGCGAATCGTTTGAAATACAGTCTTATGCGATTATTAACGCATTAAAAGCCTCAAGAATTAACAAATAAACAACAGTACAGTTATGAAAAAAATAATTCTTCTTTTAATATTGATTTTTATCCTACATTCTTGCGCAGAAAGTTCAAAAAAGGCTCAAAGCTCAGAAATTGATATTGAATCCAGTCAGGAAACTACATCATCAAAAAATGCTTCCAAAGATGATTCTAATTCCCAATTGAATGATCTGTTTAAAATGGGGAAAGACCTATTAGAAACTTCAGATACTGAAGGAACAGATGGATTGCAACTCGATACAGACATGATTTTAGATATGTTAGAAAAGAGTGGAGTTTCTAGAGCAGAAATGGAAAAGCTTATCAACAATCCTGATAGTTTGCGCATTTTGGCGCAAGAGGCCAAAAAGAATAGACAGATGGCACAACAAGATGAGTCTGTCATGAAAGGGAAAATATCCAAAGAGCAGCTTTCTTCTAAAAATACAAGTACAGGCGTTTCCTTAGAAGAGGCCATATTATTGGTTCAAGCAGAATCGGGACCAAAGGCTACTATGGCTAAATTAAAAAAGATAGATTCTTTGGCCGGTACGAATGTGATGTCACAATTAGATTTGACCCAGGCAGGTTATGTGATGAATGACGTAGAAAGAAAAAACGAACCTAAGGCAAGCCTAGAGGAAGAGAAAAAAATGGAGGCACTAAAAAAGCTCTCTGGGCAAATGCACAGTGATAAGGAGGCAGAACAACTGCTGGCTGAACTTGAAAAGACTGATAAAGATATTACTTCCGGCAAAATAAAGGTCAGTCTAAAATACCAAAGGGACATAGCCTATCGGAAGAAAATCGTTAAAATTTTTAAGAATGATATTGCACGAAAAGCGAAAGTGGCTAAGGAAAAATTTCAGCAACTGAACCCCGATTTATATTTTGGAGATGAAGTGGGGGGAACTTATCTAGGTCACATGAAAAAAGCAGTCTATCTACCCTTGGGCAAACTCTCATTTGCAGATAAAGTAGTGAATGCCAATCATCCGAAATTGATGACTCAGAACGTAAAAAATACAATCGGTGAACCAGATGTCATCCAAGGCTTTCTTGCTGAGGATATCACAGGCATTCATAGTCTGGGGCTTGGAGGAAGCCTGTCAATTCAATTTATCGACAATGCCCTGACCGATGTCAATGGTCCTGATCTGTACATTTTTGAAATCGGGAAAATAGAACCCACAGACCTTGAAATATCAAAAGATGGCAAGCAATGGATAAAAGTAGGAAAGATTGATGGGGGCGTGGCCCAAGTTGATATTTCTCAATTCGTAAAACAAGGAGAACTATTCTATTATGTGCGTCTTAAAGACCTAAAAGAACAAAGTGCCTTACCCGGTGCAGATATTGATGCTATTGCAGCGATAGGTGCGGCAATGCGATTGAATTTAGATAGTAAAGTGCTTTTTGATTCCGGTAAATCAATATTAAAACCTGCAGGAAAAGAAGCTTTAAAAGAATTGGCTAAAAGCATTCAGGTATTGAAAAGAGGTAATGTTATTGTTGAAGGGCATACCGACGATGTTGGTAACACTGCCAGTAATCAAAAACTATCCTTAGCCAGAGCAAAAAGTGTATCTGCTGAATTAAAAAAATTGATTCCCAACAAAAATTTCAAATGGCGTGAAAAAGGCTTAGGAGAATCAAAACCATTGGTTGAGAATGATTCCGATACAAATAGAGCTAAAAACAGAAGAGTTGAAATTTTAGTATTACCTAATTAGAAAAAATATTAATAAAAAACCATCATGAAAAAGAATAATCTATTACTAATCATTGTATCCATTTTAATTAGTCAGTTAACGCATAGTCAAGAGACGCAACAAAATAAAGTAGAAAAATTAACAGATGCTTTAAATAATACTGTTGCTCCAAATTTTCGATTAGAACTAAAAAATAACAAAGCTTTTGTTAAAATAGATCAGTTATTAATCGTTTAGTTAATTAGTTCGTATAAAATCTCTAAGCTGCATATTTGGCGTGCTTATGATGGAAATATTTTTTCACTTGCGGTTTATCCGCTTTTCTTTTATTCATAAAATCCGATATA
>JAKISU010000123.1 GCA_021648445.1 Flavobacteriaceae bacterium | reverse complement strand
ATCAAGGTATTAGTGGAAAGATGTTTAGTACTCTTGGTAAAAATAATATCAATATCAGAGCCATTGCACAATGCGCTTCAGAGAAGAATATATCTGCAGTAATTGCTACAAAAGATGTAAAAAAAGGTTTGAACAGTTTACATGAACGGTTTTTTAAAGATAAAAATAAACGTTTAAATCTTTTTATAACCGGTGTTGGTAATGTAGGTGAGAAATTAATTGAACAAATTCAGCAACAACAACAATATTTGTTAGATAATTTGAAAATTAATTTACAAGTTGTTGGTTTGTCAAATTCTAGAAAAATGATTTTTGATGAAGATGGAATCTCACTAAATTCATGGAAAGAAAAACTAGACGATGGTAATGAAGCTACTTTAGAAGGGTTTTTAAACACTGTCAAATCTCTAAATCTAAGAAATAGCATTTTTGTCGATATTACTGCCAATGAAAAAGTAGCAGATATATATGGTCAGTATTTACGGCATAATATAGCTGTCGTGGCTTGTAATAAAATTGCTTGTTCTGCTGACTTTGACAGCTATAATGAATTAAAGAAATTATCATTAAAATATAATACTCCGTTTTTATTTGAAACCAATGTTGGTGCAGGGTTACCTGTAATTGATACTTTAAATAATTTAATTGCTTCCGGTGATGAAGTACTTAAAATTCAAGCAGTACTTTCAGGTAGCTTGAATTTTATTTTTAATAATTTTACTTCAAAAACTAATTTCTATGATATTGTAAAACAAGCCCAGCAGGAAGGTTATACCGAACCAGATCCCAGAATTGATCTAAGTGGTGTTGATGTTGCCAGAAAAATATTAATTTTAGCACGAGAAAGTGGCGTAAAACTAAATTTAGAAGATATTGAAAATGATTCCTTTTTAACACAAAAGAACCATGAAGCTAATACTGTTGATGATTTTTATGAATCACTTTTAGTAGATGCAGCCCATTTTAATCAATTGCTAGCTTCAGCGGATAAAAACAAGTGTCAGTTAAAATATGTAGCTGAATTTAGTAATGGTAATGCCAAAGTGAGTCTTAAAGAAATTCCTGATGGACATCCTTTTTATAATTTGAAAGGGAAGGATAATATTGTAATGTTCTATACCAAGCGTTATCCTGAACAGCCAATGATCATCAAAGGCGCAGGCGCAGGCGCAGATGTTACTGCTTCCGGACTTTTTGCAGATATTATTAAGATTGCAAATAAATAAATGGTCTCGATACAACGTTTCGTTGTCGCGTCACTCAACTTGATTTATCAAATGTCAGTTCGAGAGTGGAGTTTTAAAAATAAAACCAGCGTATGAAAATGACGTTTAAAAATCTAAGGATAATGTCAATAATTGAGAAGATAATTTGAAGAATTGTCCCCTTGAGGGGACTTTAGGGGTGTTTTGTGGTAATTAACTACAAAACAGCAACTTAAAAAAGTTACGTCAATGGTAGTGATTTGTTGAGCCTAGAAGGCGAAAACAAATAGTATCGAGAACAAATAAATTTTTGAAAGCATCAAAAAACAAATAACAAATTTCAATAGTTGGAATTTATGATTTGAGATTTAACAATTGTTCCCTGAGAGCCTATACTGAGCGAATCCGAAATAGGACTTTAGGGTGTTTTACTGTGATTAATTAAGACAGATAACACTAGACTGTACATCATATACGATTAATCAAATCAACGAATAAACAAATCATCATATTTATAATGAATGAAATAAGAATATTTTCTCCCGCAACTGTCGCGAATGTTTCTTGTGGATTTGATTCCTTAGGTTTTGCATTAAATGCTGTTGGAGATGAAATGGTTCTCAAAAAAACCATTGAGAAAGGAGTGAAAATTAGTAGTATTAAAGGTGCTGATCTAAGTTTTGAGATCAATAAAAATGCAGCTAGTGTCGTTGCATTGGCAATGTTAAATACAACCAATGCTGATTTTGGTGTTGATATACAACTATTAAAAAAAGTAAAACCCGGTAGCGGACTCGGTAGTAGTGCCTCCAGTGCTGCAGGTGCCGCTTTTGCTGTCAATGAGCTATTAGATAAACCTTTTTCCAAGTTAGAATTAACTGAATTTGCTAGAATTGGTGAAAAAATTGCCTGTGGATCACCCATTGCTGATAATGTTGCTGCTGTGATCTATGGCGGATTTATTCTAGTAAAAAGCTACAAACCACTAGAAATTATAAAATTGCCTGTACCGAATGAATTATGGGTAACCGTTATTCATCCGCAAATAGAAGTAAAAACTGAAGATGCACGTAATGTGTTAAAACCTACTATTTCTATTGCTGATGCTGTTGCACAAAGTGCAAATTTAGCAGGTTTAATTAGCGGACTTTACACAGATGATTATCAGTTAATTAGCAGGTCGTTAATAGATGTAATTGCTGAGCCTTATCGTAAAAAATTAATTCCTCTTTTTGATGAAGTCAAAACTGCAGGATTACAAAATGGAGCTTTAGGAGTTGGTATTTCAGGGTCAGGACCATCGATTTTCGCATTGTGTAAAGGTGAAGGTGATGCTAAAAATGTAGCGCAGGCAATGAGAGAGGTATATAGAAATTCAACTATAGATTTTCATATCTATACTTCAGAAATTAATAAAGAAGGGGTTAAAATATTATAAAAGAAAAAAGATAAGATAGAAAAGAAGAAAGACTGTATTGTTGAACTATTTGAAGTCTCTGCTCTCTTTTCTTTATTCTTTTTTCTAAAATAAAATAGAATGAAGTACTATAGTTTAAATGAAAATGCACCTAAGGTAAGCTTTAAAGACGCAGTGATTAAAGGATTAGCACCAGACAAAGGATTGTATTTTCCGGAATCAATAAGTCTATTAGATAAAGAGCTTATTAATAATATTTCTGAATATACTGATCATGAAATCGGATATGAAGTTATCAAACAGTTTGTAGGTGATGAAATTCCTAAAACAGTATTAAAACAGATTATTGCAGAAACTTTGAGTTTTGATTTTCCGTTAATTGATATTGAAAATAATATAAAAACCCTTGAACTCTTTCATGGACCAACTATGGCATTTAAAGATGTCGGTGCTCGGTTTATGGCACGTTGTCTGGGTTATTTGAATGCATCTAGCCAAAAAGAAATAACAGTTTTAGTTGCTACTTCCGGCGATACCGGTGGTGCAGTTGCCAGTGGATTTTTAGATGTTAAAAATGTGAATGTTGTTATTTTATATCCGAGTAAAAAAGTAAGTGATGTTCAAGAAAAACAACTGACTACTTTGGGTAAAAACATCAAAGCATTGGAAGTTGATGGCACTTTTGACGATTGCCAAGCCATGGTCAAAAAAGCATTTTTAGATAAATCAATTACTTCTATAAAACAGTTAACATCAGCAAATTCAATTAATGTAGCGCGTTGGTTACCACAGATGTTCTATTTTTTCTTAGCCTATAAACAGCTAAAAGAGAAGGGTAAAAAGCTTGTTTTTTCTGTACCAAGTGGAAATTACGGGAATATCTGTGCCGGAATGATGACAAAGCAGTTGGGTTTACCAATTCATGGTTTTATTGCTTCCACAAATGCCAATGACATCGTTCCCAAATTTTTAAAAACAGGAGAATATCATCCGAAACCATCTGTACAAACAATCTCAAATGCAATGGATGTTGGTGATCCAAGTAATTTTATTCGCATTCAAGAGATTTACAATAATGATTTTGAAAGGTTGAAAAATGACCTTCACTCCTATTCCTTTACAGATAATGAAACACGTGATGCGATGCTACACTTATATAATAATTGTGATTATATTGCTGATCCTCATGGTGCAGTCGGCTATCTAGGGATTAAAAAATACAATTTACCAAACGATGCCTATGGCATCTTTTTGGAGACGGCACATCCTGTAAAGTTTTTAGATGTCGTTGAACCTGTTATCAATAAAAGTATTGAGTTTCCTCAACAAATTCAAGCAGTAATTGATAAAACAAAAGAAGCTTCTTTTATCAGAACCTACTCCGAATTAAAATCTTTTTTACTCGATAATTAATTAGTAATTTTGTTAGAGGTTTTTGCCACTAATTCACGAATAATAAATTTAAAAATATTTGTGTATCCGTGGCATATAAAATACAATCATAATTATTTAATTAAAATTATTCCTTTTGAAAAACACAGCCTTAACTCACATACACGAAGCTCTTGGAGCGAAATTAGTTCCTTTTGCAGGATATAATATGCCTGTACAATATGAAGGTATCAATATAGAACATGAAACCGTTAGAAACGCCGTTGGTGTTTTTGATGTTTCTCACATGGGTGAATTTCTAATTTCGGGTCCAAATGCATTGTCATTAATTCAAAAAGTATGTTCTAATGATGCTGCTAAACTCTTTGACGGAAAAGCTCAATACAGTTGTTTCCCTAATGCTAAAGGCGGTATTGTTGATGACTTGATCATCTATAGACTCAACGAAGAAAAATATCTATTGGTGGTAAATGCCTCAAATATTCAAAAAGATTGGGACTGGATATCATCACATAATGATGTAGGTGCCGAAATGAGAGACCTATCAGATAATTTTTCATTATTGGCAATTCAAGGTCCGAAAGCTTCAAAAGCGATGCAATCATTAACTTCTGTAGATCTCGAAAATATGAAATACTATACCTTTGAGGTGGCTGATTTTGCAGGTATTGAGCATGTTATTATTTCTGCAACAGGCTATACTGGTTCCGGTGGATTCGAAATCTACTGTAAGAATTCAGAAGTTGAACAAGTATGGAATAAGGTCATGGAAGCCGGTGCAGATTATGGTATCAAACCGATCGGATTGGCAGCTCGTGACACATTACGTTTAGAAATGGGCTTTTGTTTATACGGTAATGATATAGATGACACTACTTCGCCTATTGAAGCAGGTTTGGGTTGGATCACCAAATTCACCAAAGAATTTACCAATTCTGAAGCTTTAAAAAAGCAAAAAGGGCATGGTACAGAACGAAAATTAATTGCTTTTGAATTAGACGAAAGAGGTATCCCGCGTCAAGGTTATGATATAGTTGATGGCAATGGTCATAAAATTGGCATTGTCACTTCGGGAACTATGAGTCCATCTTTAAAAAAAGGAATTGGATTAGGGTATGTACCAACCATTTTTAAAAGCATTGATAGTAAAATACATATTCAAATACGCAAAAATTCAGTGCCGGCTACTGTTGTTAAATTGCCTTTTTATAAGTAAGTATAATTTATAATGTAAATAAAGTTAATATTAACTATATATCTACGTTGTAAAGCATTTTGAGAACCATTTACATAAATGACAGATAACTTAATAAGATACTTAGTAATTCCTATTCTATTTTTTATTGGAATTAGGTCAATAATATCATTTTTTAGAAATGATAATAAAACTTATTTTACATCAACTACTTCGGAAAGTTGGACTGTAAAAAAAACTATAGGAAGAGAAAATTATATTAGATTTAATAACCTTTTTTGGGGTGTTTTATTTTTAATTAGTGGGATTGCAACGCTCTTTTTGGTTATTAAAAACTGAATTTCATAACGCAATCTTAGTGGACTGAAATTTGAGCGGGTAAATCTAAAAAACTAATCACTACAGTTAAATCTTGTAAAACAGAGAGCAATCACTGCGGACTATTACTCAGAATGGGGGAAATAAAAATAAACGCTTTACAACAGTGGTAATCGTTGCACAAGAGGTTAAATTTCCTTTACCATTATCACTTTGAGTCCATTTCTAAGGAAGCTTCAATTTTGTATTATCAATAACGGTTTATTTTTTGATTGCTTAAAACAGCTTATTTTACTATTAAACCATTGAATTTGTTGCTTTATTATAAAAACAAGTGATTGTGCATCACTTGTCACAACCTTATTAATAAATTTTAGATATTTCTTGATATTGTAAGCAATTGCGGACATATGCATAACTTTGTTTGCTTGCTCAATGCCAATAGTATTAATTTTTCTAAGCCCCATAAATTGAGTTAAGGTTCCAAAAACAGGTTCTACTGTACTATGCCGTTTGGATTTCATATAACGACCTCGTTTAGAATTTATCCGTTTATTATTTCGTTCATATTCTTTTCGATAATAGGTTACCGAAAATTTCTTTTCTTGTGCTGATTTCCCTAAACAGACTGTTCGTATTGGGCAATCAGTACATACTCTTTTTAATGCTCTGTATTCTTTTTTCTTGGTGTTATTTTTTCGATCATAAAATACTTTGGTAAAAGGTATTATCTTTCCTTCAGGGCAGAGATAATAATCTTCTGACTCTTTATACACAAAACCTGTAGGTCCGCCTTTGTAAGTACCATGGGGTGGTATGTAACTCGTTAAACCTATATCTTCTAAATAAGCATAATTTCTTCCATCACTATATCCTGTATCTGCTAATAGGTTTTGCCATAATAAGCCTTGCTTATTCAATCGCTTTTTTAAACGAATGGTAATATCTTGTAAACATTGACTGTCTTTTTTGTTGGCATGATAGGCTTTAATATCGGTAATTACATGATGCGCTGTATCTACACTTAACTGACTCATATAATTTAACTTTCTTGCTTTACCAGGTTTTACACTGATACGTGCATCTGGATCGGTGGGACTATAATGAGTTTTGTTTGAAGTATACTTTGAATTCTTATTCCCTGACCCTGTTCTTTGATCTTGGTCTTTACTCCATTTCTTATTTCTGCTCTTTATGGATTGTAATTCACTTTTACTTGCTGTAATTTCTTGTTGCCCTTTACTCGCTTTATTCTGCTTGGATTTTCGTATCGAATTTTGTTTATCAATTGAACTAATATGACGGATCTTGTGTAAATAGGCTTCTAATTCTTGTTCGGGGACTTTTAACTCCAAAGTGTCCATAGAAGCATTCGCTTTTATAGGGGCTGAGTCTATAGACTGGGTATGACCAGAAACCATACCTTGATCTATACACATAGTCAATACCTTAGTAAAAACTTCTTCAAATACTTTCTCCGGATATAACTGACGTGTTCTGCTTATGGTGGAATGCCAAGGCAGTTGCTCATCGATATCATAGTTCAAAAAATATAGAATATCCAGTCGCATACTACAATGGGATATCAACTTTCTATCACTAATGATATTCTCTAAATAACTCACCAAACATAATTTGAAAAATACTATTGGATCTATACTCTTTTGTCCACTATCTCCATAATAAGGTCTAGTCAAGACATATAAAAAATGTAAGTCTAAAGCTGCCTTTAATCTTCTGTAGAAATTGTCCTTGGGTACTCGATCGCTTAACTGAAAATTAGCAAATAGTTTTTCTTGATAATCTTTCTTTCCTTGCATATAACAAAATACAACTTTTTTGTATCTTGTGCAACAGGCACAAGGTATAAAAATAATAGCCGAAATGGTAGTAAATATGAACATTGTAGTCCGCAACAACATTAGTAGTAAATTGAAAAATTCTACTTCCGAAATCGGCTACTATTCTTACACAAACCGTTGTAGTGCATTTAAAAGAATGATATGAATACAATTAAACATAGATTTTTAGACCACCAAATAAATCCTGAAACGGAAATATTGATTTTAGGAACATTCAATCCTGAAACGGAAAAAAATGAAGCAGATTTTTTCTATGGTAGAAATAGAAATTATTTATGGAAACTTTTACCAACAGCATTTCAAAAATCTGACTTAAAAAAAGCATCAAAGCAGGAAAAATTATCATTTATTAAACTAGAAAAAATTGATTTTATAGACTTGATTGCTGAAATTGAAGTGGAAGAAGGACAAGAAGCAAATTACAACGATGATTTCATAGACAATAAAGTAACCAAATGGCAGGATGTAATATCTGAAATTAAAAAACTCAAAAACCTTAAAAAGATATGCTTCACACGGAAGACATTTAAAGATATTCCAAATATGGAAAATCAAATCGAAATTATTCAGGAATATTGTTTTAAAAATGGAATTTACTTTAAGGCATTAACAACACCAGCAAGATTTTATAATGAGAAGAAACAAATTGAATGGACTAAATTTTTAGCAAGTGATTGATAATAAAAACACAAATATTGTTTACCTATCTGACTTACTTCAAACTGATGAACGGTTTGAGAAAACCTGTAATCGCTTAAAACAAATACTTGAAAAAAGAAATGTAAAGTATAAATTTCTAAAATCAACAAAAGACATTTGGTGCAGGGATTATATGCCTATTCAAGTCGAAAAAGAAAAATTTGTTCAATCTAAATATACTGTAAAGCCAAATTTTACCTATCCAAAGTTAGATTTTGATGCTTTTGATTTGCAGCGGCAATTATTTGCTTTAGAAATCGGAACGATAGAAGATCCTATAATCAAAAACTTACACCAAGATATAGTCTACGAGTATTCTGGTTTAATAGAATGTATAGCAACCATCGGTAAAGGGAAAAAGTTTTATTATAATTCATTACGCTCCTTTGGTACACCAACGGAAAAAGATGTAGAAAACGCAAAATTTATTTTGCACTTTAACGATGAGGTAGATATAGAAAAAACAATGCCCAAATTTGACGTACATCAAGCGGAAAGTTTTTTTCGAGAATATTCCAAACAATACGGTTTTACATATACCATAAAACATTCCGATAAGCTATCAGCCATTGCTATGGTGTTAAGTAATGATAAAACGCTTGTTTTAAATAAATTACATACATTTTCTCAAAATGACATTAGTATTTTAACCACACATGAAATAGGTGTGCATATGCTTACAACCATGAATAGTGAAAGTAATATTTTAAAAATATTTTCACATGGTTTTCCAAATAATGTAGAAACGCAAGAAGGCTTGGCAGTTTTTAGTGAATATATGTCAAATAGTATTACTTTAGAGCGTTTAAAAGTGTTGGCATATAGAGTAATAGCTGTTAATTCGTTAGAAAAAGGTTATGATTTTAAACAAACGTTTAAACTATTAAAAAATAATTATAATTTATCTAATGAAACTGCTTTTAAAATAACCTTGCGGGTACATAGAGGTGGCGGTTTTACTAAAGATTACTTGTACTTAACGGGTTTGAAAAAAGTGTACTCTTTTTATAAAAAAGGTAATAGTCTAAAGCCTCTTTTAACAGGAAAAACTACTTTAGAATATGTAAAAGAAATTCGTTATTTAATAGATAAAAACTACGCAAAACCAATAAAATATTACAATAAATCGTACTTAGCCAATAATTGTGATCAAAATACA
>JAKISU010000122.1 GCA_021648445.1 Flavobacteriaceae bacterium | reverse complement strand
AAGATACTAAATAGTATTCAAAACACCAAACTAATAACATATAAATAACTGATTATTAATCAATTAATACGATAATTTAGGTGATGGAATTTTTGACTCCCGAAAAGCTAAATGGTTTGAGTATAGTTCCGCTAATTCAATTGCATTAGAAACCTGTTCTTCATGTGGAGAAGTATAGAAATGTTCGAGTTTATTTCTAAGTGTTCTAACATCAGCAATTATTCTAGTAGGAGCAAAATTGATGACCTGCAAGAATTTGAGTTTTATAGGTATGTCACTTTTAGAATTCGCTCTATTTGAAATAGAAATAAATTCTTCAATAGCCTTTGGAAAATTGTAAGGATCGAGTCCAATTGATAAAAATATTTCGTCTGTTTTACAATCAATTGCTCTTTTAGCGTTAGTTAGAGCGTTGATTTGTCCTCTCCTGTTTTTAAGTTTAAAGTCTTTTTTGCAATAATTTAAAAATTCCTTTGAAGAAATTTCAAAATGATGCTCTAATTCACTTCCAGAATCCTTATTTATAAGACCTTGAGTAAAATCTATTTTGATTAATTTAATTAATTCTAAAAGTGTCATTTAATATTAAGCCTAACGTTAAGATATCGTTCCGTTTTAATGAACTATATCCACTGATAAGCGAAGTTACTTATTTAAAAATTTGAAATCAATAATCTGAAATTTAATTTATAAATTAGTTACCTACCTTTCAATAGTTCAATTCAAATAGGTGAGAAGTTTGTTTTTGAGCAATAGCACCAGGTGTTACTTTCATTACAAAATTTCTTAATGCAATGCCAATGGTATTTTCAAGATGCGCTATTTCCCCTATTTTCCAACTGGTATCTACTACTTTTACAGCCTTCTTTTTTCTAATAGCTTCAAAATTTTCAAAAGCAGTCTCAACTTCTTTTTCTTGTGAGAGACAGTTGCTTAAAACATAAGCACTCTCTATGGCTTGACAAGCTCCTTGTCCTAGATTGGGAGTAGTAGCGTGAGCTGAATCGCCAAGTAAACAAACATTTTTAAAATGCCAGGAAGGCAGCGGTTTTAAGTCTGCCATTTCGTTGGTTAAGATATTGTTTTTTGCAGTAGAGCTAATGATCTTCCCTATTAAAGGATGAAAATCTGTATAAAATTTGCTCAATTCAATATTTTTAAACTCTTTTTTGTAATTGCTCTTATAATTTGCCAGTGCATACCAATAAATTTCATCTTGATTAATATGAACAAAACCGAAACGTTTGCCTTTTCCCCAAAGTTCATTAAGCTCGGTTTTGTATTTTTGAGGAATATTTATTTTTGTAATTCCTCTCCAACAGACCTGTTTTGCAATGCGTATTTTAGTGTTGTCAAAAATAGCCTGTCGTACTACTGAATGAATTCCGTCAGCACCAATTACAATTGTTGAAGTATGTGTAGTTCCATCTTCAAAAGAGAGATTAATTTTAGTTGATGATTGTGTCAATGAGCTTAATTTTTTATTGAGGTGAATAGGAATATCAGAAAGGCGTTTTAATAGTATTTTGTGTAATGTTGCTCTATGTATTGCAACTGACCTTACATCAAATTTTTCTTCAAATTTGATCAGATCAATTTTAGATAATGGTTTTAAATTCTTATCGGTTATTATCATTGAATTTGTGTAACTCCCTGCTTGCAGAATGTCATCATAGATACCCAAACGTTTATAGACCTGCATTGCGTTTATTGCTAAGTTAATTCCTGAACCTGCTTTTTTAAACTCGGGTGTTGCTTCAAAGATCTCAACATCAAATCCTTTTTGTTTTAGGGCAATTGCTGTTGTTAAACCTCCAATTCCAGCTCCTATAACTGTTATTGTCATATTCTCTTATTTTTTACTGCACTTTTTAACATTGATCTTACTATCAATTTGTGAAAAGGCATAATTACAGTCATATAAATTTTACCGAACAAATTATTGTATTGTACTAGAGTGCTGATAGTAACTTCGCAATTTTGTTTTAAAACGGAAACTCTAAAGTTGAGGTGTTTATCATCTTCACCTGCTATGATCTCATTATTTGTAACCGCATAGATCCTAAATATACCTACTCTTGAATCTACCTTTAGATCTTCTTTAGAGAGTTGAATTTTTTCTGTATTGACCTTTAATCCAAATACTCCAACAATTTTATTTCTTAGAATAAGAAAACTATCAATCCACTTCGGACTATGAACAAAAGCATTCAAATAAATAGTTTCGATGGAAATAGTGTTGTCAGCTAGTGTAGCTCTGTACGCATCTTTAAAATCTATTTTAGTAATATATTCTTTATAAATACTTTCTTTTGGAACAGGTACAGACTGAATAGTATTGACCATAATTATTAAATTTAGGTCAAAGATACTAATTAATTTAAAATTAGGTCAACATTACTAATTTTTTTTATCTTTGTAGTATGAAAAACACAAAAGAGAAGATTTTGGCTACTGCTTTAGATTTGTTTAATGCAAATGGTTTATCAAAAGTTACATTGAGAACAATTGCCAAAAAGATGGGGATTAGTCAAGGTAATTTAAATTATCATTTTAAAAAGCGAGATGATATAATAGAGTTTTTGTATTTTGAATTGGTATCAACTATTGATAAGAGTATGATTGAGACCCAATCTGCTGAAATAAATTTAAAATTGTTATTTGACCTGTCAAAATCGATAATGACCAATTTTTACACTTATCGTTTCTTTTTACTCGATTTTGTACAGATAATGAAAGGTAATAAAATCATTAAAAGTCATTATTTAAAACTGTCTGAATTAAGAGAAGATCAATTTACAGACCTGTTTACTGCTTTAGTAAAAAAGAAAATAATGCGAAAAGAAGAATTGCCAAATGAATATTGCTTTCTCTACACTCGGTTTCAAATTTTGGGTGATTTTTGGATTTCTTCAGCAGAAATTGTCAACAAACGCATAAGTAAACATATAATTTCTAACTATTATACTATAATTATTCAAGCTATTTACCCTTATTTAACGCCCAAAGGGAAAAAAGAATATCATGCTCTTATTAAAGTGGCAATAATTAACCGATATTAAAATATTTTTTAACTTGTTAAAAATAAAAATCTTACTGTCTTAAGTCTTTTCGTCTTATGTCTGTCGGGTTAATATGGTTATCTCATAACAGTGCCTAAGTACTGAAACCTTATAGTGGTTTAGTTTCTATAGATCATCCGTAAAATGACCCCTGTGCTTTTCTTTATTGAACTTTTTTTGATTATAAACTGTTGATTGATTTTTTGGCACTGATAAACTTTTCCAATCATTATTTTTAATAAGCGTTCCAATAAAGACTATTTGTCCAATATGATAAGCATAATGAGTTAGTTGCCTGTTGATGGCTTCTATCACAGTATGACCTTCGTTTCTGATATAAATGACACGTTCTAAGTCTTCCACTTTAAGTGGTGTAATAGCATCGAATAAACATTGCCATCCTTTTTCCCAAGCTATTATCATTTCTTCTTTTGTGCTGTATGAATCTTTAAACTCTGAATCTCTATCTCTCCAATCTTTTTCACCATCTTCCGTTAAAAAGTTTGTCCAACGTGATAATATATTACCAACAATATGTTTTGTTATAATGGCTATATTATTGCTGTATTCATTATGTTTCCAATGAATATCATCATCATTCAATTGCTTAAATGTTTTATCGCCTAAACTCTTGTTATAGGTAAATTGTTTGATAACACTTTCTATATAATTAGAATCCATATGTTTTAAAATTAAAGAGGCTGTCTAAAAAAATATTTTTTTAGACAGCCTCTAATTTAACCAAAATTATCAGGTTATTATTCAGATTTTACAAATTTAATGGAACTGGTATTTACACAATAGCGTTTACCGGTAGTTTCTTTTGGTCCGTCATCAAAAATATGCCCTAAATGACCATCACATTTGGTACAAGTAATTTCTGTTCTTATCATTCCAAGTGTTGAGTCTTTGGTGAAATCAATAGTACCGGGAATTGCATCATCAAAAGAAGGCCAACCACAGTGAGATTCATATTTACTACCCGATTCAAATAATTGTGCTTCACAGGCTCTGCAAACATAAGTACCTTTTTCAAAATGTTTGGTATAACCACCATCACCGGATCTATCAGTTCCTTTTTGACGTAAAACGTAATATTGTTGTTGTGTTAATTGTTGTTGCCATTCAGCATCAGTCTTTACCACTTTATCAGTTTTCTGTGTCATCTGTTTCTTTTTTTTAGATACTTCCGGATTGTTTTTTTGTGCTGTACTATTGCAACTTATTAGTAAAGCGGTTGCTAAAAAAAATATGCTTTTTTTCATGTGTCTATAATATTTATTAATTCGGTCACATGCAGTTCGCTATTAGTCATTTCTTTGGGTGTTAAACTTTTTAGCATGCTCGTTTCATTATACTACTCTTTTATAAAATCAATAATTCTATCAATTACTTTTTTATCTCTTAAAATTCTTCGATGGCCTAGTCCGTTAGTGATTAACAGTTCACCTTTTATCAGGTTTTGACGTATTTTATAAGCATTACTTACATCAACATCTTTGTCTTGAGTATCGTGTAAAATTAAAGTGGGGATTGTCGTTTTTTTAGCAGTTTCACATGGAGAAACAGATGCCATACTTGTTTTGAAGAGAGTACTAAGATATTTCTTTATTTTAGTAGCTACGGGTTGTTTCAATTGTAGTTTTTTTACAAAGTTATCTATAATGTCATTGATTGAGCAATCAATGCCAATAGTAACTAATTTGTTTACAAATGGATTATCGACTAATGCAGCCATTGAAGTAATGCCTCCAAAAGAATGTCCAATAACTGCTTCAAACGGACCATAGATTTCATTGATATAGTTGATAGCTGCTGCATATTCGATAAAATTGGTCGTTTTACCTTCTGATAAGCCATGAGCAGGAGCATCAAAGCTAATGGTCATCATTCTATTTTCCAATATTTTATCGGCAATCTGATAGAGTTGAGTTCCTCTTCCAGCCCATCCATGAACCAATAATACCTTTTGTTTAGAATAACCATATTCATAGATCATGATATTTTTTTTTATAGAGGGAACAGTGATCATCTGTTTTTTAGCACTTTCGCGCATCATTTCTTCCCTTTCAGGGGTTTTAAATTTTGGAGGCGTTGCAAATATTTTTAGTGCGAAACTTGTAGCTAAAGATGTAGAGAAAAACTGCAACACTTTTCCTGTACGGATAATATAAGCAGGTATTTTAAAAGTATTTTTTTTACTTATTGATTTGGTTTTATCTTTCATATGATACGAAATTAAACAAATTTTGTATATTTACTTTTATAAAATTTAATAATATAATAGAATGAAAAAAATAATTTCTTTAGCGATAGTTTTTGCATTTATAGTTAGTTGTAGTACGGTACCCATAACAGGTAGAAAACAATTTAGTTTAGTGAGTGATGCACAGATCTTACCAATGGCATTTCAGCAATATGAAGGTTTTTTAAGGGAGAATAAGGTCTCAACCAACGCAGAAATGACCAATCAAATTAAATCTGTCGGAAAAAGAATTTCAGGTGCAGTTGACAGATATATGAGGGCGAATGGTATGGCTGATAAGGCTGATGCTTATCGTTGGGAATTTAACCTAATTGAAGACAAAACAGTTAATGCTTGGGCGATGCCGGGAGGAAAGACAGTTTTTTATACTGGTATTATGCCAATTGCTAAAAATGTTGATGGTGTTGCTGCAATTATGGGACATGAAGTAGCACATGCTTTTGCACGTCATGGTGCTGAGCGAATGTCAACAGGAATGTTAGCACAAGCAGGAGGTTTAGCAGTTGCATTAGCAACTGGAGGTAAAGATCCTAGAAAGCAACAAATGTGGATGACAGCCTATGGTGTAGGGTCTCAATTAGGTACCTTAAAATTTAGTAGAACTCATGAAACTGAAGCTGATAAATTAGGTGTGGTTTTTATGATCATGGCAGGCTACAAGCCTGAAGAATCAGTAAATGTTTGGATTCGAATGAGTCAAAGAGCAGGAGCAGGCAAAGCACCACCGGAGTTTTTAAGCACACATCCCTCTAATCAGACTAGAATTAAAGAATTAAGAGATTGGATACCAAGAGCAAAAGTGATGGCAAAAAAATTAAATGCGCAAACACTTACAAATAATTAGTTTCAAAAATAAATAGTACATTGTGAGCCGTTCTTGAAAAAGAACGGCTTTTTAATGAGCAATCAAATAAAAAAATAATTTTTAATTACTTTTATAAATAAATAATTGGAATTTGGAGCTTATTTTTTGGAATTTTAAACTTTTATGTTACAAAAAGGAAATAAAAAACTAATCAATGCCTGGGCATTTTACGATTGGGCAAATTCTGTATATCCATTAGTAATAACCACTGCTGTTTTCCCATTATTTTATGGAATTATTACAGGAGGTAAAGACGCACAAGTTACTTTTTTAGGAACTCAATGGAATAATACAGTATTGTATTCATATACCTTGTCTTTTTCTTTTTTAGTGGTTGCATTTATTTCTCCGATACTTTCAAGCATTGCTGATTATATGGGAAATAAAAAACGTTTTTTACAGTTTTTTTGTTTGCTGGGTTCTTTTTCTGTGATGGCATTGTACTTTTTTGATGGCATTGATAGGTTATGGGTAGGTATAACATTTTCCATTTTAGCAAGTATAGGATTTTGGGGTAGCTTGGTATTTTACAATGCTTATCTTACAGAAATTGCTTATCCTGAGCAACAAGATAAGGTAAGTGCAAAAGGGTTTATTCATGGATATCTAGGTTCGGTTATTTTACTTATTATTATTTTAACAATGTTGCAAAAACCTGAATGGTATGGTTTTATAGATCATCCATTGCAAGATGGTGAAACAACACCTGTTTTTGCTTTTCAGATATCTTTTTTACTAGTAGGAGTTTGGTGGTTAGGTTTTGCACAATATACATTTTATCATTTACCTAATAATACATTTAAGAGAAAGCCAGAAAAGGATTTTATATTTAAAGGGTTTAAAGAATTAAAATTAGTTTGGAAAGAAGTTAAAGAACTACCGGTTTTAAAAATTTTTTTAGCATCATTTTTTTTATTTAGTGCCGGTGTTCAAACCATTATAGTTTTGGCAGGTAAGTTTGGCGATGAAGAATTAGGTTTACCTATTTTAAATTTAATCATTACAATATTGTTAATTCAGTTAGTTGCTGTTTTAGGAGCCTATCTATTTTCTAGAATTTCAGATAAAATAGGGAATATAAAAACATTAAAAATTACTATTGTAATATGGGTTCTTGTAAGTTTTGGAGCTTACCTTTTACCTGGAGAAAGCCCAAATGTTGATATGTATTTTTACGCTTTAGGCGGTGTATTAGGCTTAGTATTAGGCGCTACTCAAACTTTAGCACGTTCTACATATTCAAAGTTAATACCTGAAGATACTCAAGATAATGCTACTTATTTTAGCTTTTTTGATGTAACTGAAAAAATAGCTATTGTTATAGGGACTTTTTCTTTTGGTTTAGTTCATTCTTTAACAGGATCTATGAGAAGCTCTGTCTTAGTATTGTCTATATTTTTCTTTTTAGGGTTTGTAGTGATGAGTTTTATGAAGAAAACGAAGTATGTGAAATGATGTATTTTGTTCTTATTTTTCGGAATAATGATAAAGAAATAGTAGTTTTTTGTATAAACAATTATATCTCTATCATCAATTAAAAGGTATTTTCATTTATTAAATACATTCTTTAATTGATAAAAGAATCGTTCGATTAATCTTAAGTCTTCTGTGATGATTTCTACAGTGCCACGCATTTCTTGTTTGAATTCAATTTCTTTATTATAAGTAGTTATTAGTTTTTTAGGTAATTTCACATCAATTAAATAAAACCCATCATTATCCGGTACTAATGAAATACTTTTAATAGTACCCTCTAACATACCAAATTCTGTATATGGATAATTGACCAAACGGATATTAACTTGTTGCCCTATTTTTATTTTACCGGAATTTTGAGCAGGAGCTTTTATTTTACCTATAAAAGAATTATTTCCTTTTGGAATGATGGTAAAGACCAAATCTCCTTGATTTACAGTCTGGTTTTCATTCCAAAATGATAAGAACGAAACCTTACCATTTATTGAAGATTGAAATGCATAATTTAGCTCCCAATTCTTTAAACTTCTTTTAAGTTGGCTATAGGATTGGATTACGTTTTTTAATTCTTTATTTTGATCTTGGGTCTTCCTAATTTCAGTGCCTCTCAGGTTTTTTTGAGAGTTATTAATAGTTTCTCTTAATTGCGATATGGATGAACCGATACTTCTATAAGAACGCTGTGCTTGTAAATAATCTAATTGTTTTTGGTCGTATTCTTGAGCTGAAATCACTCCTTTTTTATATAATATTTCAAAACGTTCTAGATCTTTCTTTTTTAGTGCTAATTCCTTTTTGTTTAAACTTTGTTGCGAAATTAAGGTACGCAATCTATTTCTAGCTTCAGCTATTGATAACTCATTTGCCAACGATTCGTTAGAGAATGGTTTCAACTCTTTATTCAGTTTGTATTCGGTATAGTTTCGTTCAAATAAAGCATAATCAGATTC
Organism: Flavobacteriaceae bacterium; assembly: GCA_021648445.1. Lineage (GTDB taxonomy): Bacteria > Bacteroidota > Bacteroidia > Flavobacteriales > Flavobacteriaceae > Aureibaculum. Next base: position 690 of record JAKISU010000122.1, on the reverse strand, counting down.
GACATCGCCTAAAAAAAGTATGGGTAGTTGCCCCAATGGAAAATTAAATTCAGTATAATTTACTGTTAAGGTATCTATTATATTTTTTAATAGTAAAACATCTCTATAATTTGCGGAATTCTCTAAGATCGCCAATACTTTATTTTTAGAAACTTCATCATTATCATTTACCAATATAGCATTCAATTGACCACTACTTTTGGCATATATTTTTTGAGGAGGAATGGAAGTAGTCACTATAATTTCAGCAGCAATGGTATCAGGGTATTTGACAAACCAAGAAATAAAAAGTAAGCCTATGATTAAGACTAATATCAACCCATTTCCCCAACGGATCATCCAATTGGGCACAAAAGTTAATATCTCTTGTACTTCTTCGCTACGTAATTGTATTTCTTCTATGTTTTGATTTTCTTCTGGCATGATGATTGGTAAATAGAGGGAGTTTCCTCCCTCTATTCTTTTAAAAAATTAAAAAGGTTATAAACAACTTTAATTACTTAAGGTGGGTTCTAAAAATTGATTTTTTTAGTTTTCTCAAAAAACAAGAACCCAATTTTATTTTTTTTGAGAAATTTATATTTAAAATGTAGTGAGAATCTGTTGATTTTACAGTAAAACTTTCAAATTCAATCTATCAATCATTAAGTTATTTTCAGTCTTTTAATTTGCTCATATCTAAAAAGGTTG
>JAKISU010000121.1 GCA_021648445.1 Flavobacteriaceae bacterium | reverse complement strand
AAGATACTAAATAGTATTCAAAACACCAAACTAATAACATATAAATAACTGATTATTAATCAATTAATACGATAATTTAGGTGATGGAATTTTTGACTCCCGAAAAGCTAAATGGTTTGAGTATACTCTAATGTTTAGTGTATTATCTTGATTGTAGTTTGATGACAATACGTTATAGTTGGCTTCCATAGTTTCTAAATCATCTCTCTCAATAATCTTTGTCCAAATTACACCTTCAATTCCTTTAGTAGCTTCTATTGGTGTTATATGTTTTAAAATTCTACCTCCATTTAAAATAGCCATTTCGTTACATAACTCTTTTACATCATCAACAATATGAGTTGAAAAAATCACAGTACAGTTAGTGCCAACTTCACGAAGTACATTTAAAAAACGATTGCGTTCAGCAGGATCTAAACCAGCTGTAGGTTCATCTACAACAATTAATTTTGGGTTGTTTAATAGTAATTGCGCAATACCAAAACGTTGTTTCATTCCTCCGGAATATCCTGCAACATGTTTTTTCCTAACATCATATAAGTTGGTAATTTCTAAAACCTCTTTAACCAATTTTTCTCTATCTGTTTTTGAGCTGACACCTTTTAAACTTGCAAAATAATCTAACAAATCTTCTGCTGACATTTTTGGATATACCCCAAAAGATTGCGGTAGATAACCTAATATTTTACGTAATGACATTTGATCTTTTAAAACATCAATATCATTAAACATAATTGAACCGGAATCTGGACTTTGTAAGGTTGCAATAGTTCTCATTAAAGATGATTTACCTGCTCCGTTTGGTCCTAATAACCCGAACATTCCTGTTCCAATTTCAAGACTTAAATCATCAATAGCTTTTACACCATTTTTATAGGTTTTGGTTAAGTTGTTAATGGTTAGTTTCATGTGTTTATATTTATTGTTTTTTTGTCACATGCTGCCTGCCCGCCACAGGCTGGTTCGCTATTAATCATTCCCTCGGGTGAGTCCCGAGTACTCGGGATTAGCATGCTCGTTTCATCTGTTTGTATTTATTGCCTGTTTGTTGGTAGACTGGTTTTTCAATTGTCAGATGGGATATTCATAAATTCACTCTTCTGTGTGATTGAAATTCTTATTATGAATGTTTCATTTTTCCATTTTTTGTTTATAATAAGTGCTAAAATTATAGTTTTTGTTACAAAAAACGGAAATAATTATATTTAAATATTAAAAAAATAAAGAAATCGTACTATTTTTACACAAAGGATCAGTTGTAGATTGATTTGTTAAAAATAGAAATGAGTTTAGCTGATAGATAAAATTAATAACATAGTTTATAAAACACACACACACATTTATGGCAAAAAAAGCGATATTAAATAAAAAATCATTAACATTTCTCGAAAAATATTTAAATAATGCTGCTCCTACAGGTTATGAGTGGGACGGACAAAAAATATGGATGCAGTATTTAAAACCTTATGTTGATGAATTTTTTACTGATACTTATGGTACTGCAGTGGCAGTTATTAATCCTAAAGCAAAATATAAAGTTGTAATTGAAGGTCATGCAGATGAAATTTCATGGTATGTAAATTATATTTCAGATAACGGATTGTTATATGTAATAAGAAATGGAGGCTCTGATCATCAAATTGCACCCAGTAAAATAGTAAATATTCATACCAAAAAAGGAATTGTAAAAGGTGTATTTGGTTGGCCTGCAATCCATACTAGAAGTAAAGCAAAAGAGTTACCGCCAAAACCTGATAATATTTTTATTGATGTGGGTTGTAAGAAAAAAGATGAAGTTGAAAAAATGGGTATTCATGTAGGTTGTGTAATTACCTACCCGGATGAGTTTCATATTTTGAATAAGAATAATTTTGTATGTAGAGCTTTAGACAATCGTATGGGCGGATTTATGATCGCTGAGGTTGCTCGTTTACTAAAAGAAAATAAAAAGAAATTACCATTCGGATTATATATTGTGAACTCTGTGCAAGAAGAAATAGGTTTACGTGGTGCACAAATGATTGCTGAACGCATTCAGCCAAATGTGGCAATAGTTACTGATGTTACGCATGATACAACTACACCAATGATCGATAAAAAAGTGCAAGGTCATTGTGAGATTGGTAAAGGGCCGGTTATTGCCTATGCACCGGCAGTTCAACAAAAATTACGCGATCTGATTACCGATACAGCCGAAAAACATAAGATTCCGTTTCAGCGTGCTGCCTTATCTAGAGCAACGGGAACTGATACTGATGCTTTTGCCTATAGTAATTCAGGTGTTGCCAGTGCATTGATCTCATTACCATTACGCTATATGCATACTACAGTAGAAACGGTACATAAAGATGATGTTGAAAATGTAATTAGATTGATCTATGAGTCCTTATTGAAAATCAAGAGTGGAGAAACGTTTAGTTATTTTGAATAAAAAAAGCCTCAATTTTGAGGCTTTTTTTAATGACTTGATTAAAATTCTAAATCAACTACTAAATCAAATTCATCATAAATAGCTTTATCTTTTAAATTGTCAAAGAAACTGGTAGAGCCATACTTAATATGGTATTTAGCTCTGTCAACTTTTAATGAAGCTGTAGCTTTATTGCCATATATGGAAATATCAAATTTTATAGGATTAGTTTTTCCTTTAATTGTTAGGTCTCCGGTTACACTGTAAACATTTTTACCCGTAGCTTTTACTTTATCAAATGATAAGGTTGCTGTTGGGTAAGTTGAAACTCCAAAAAAGTCATCAGATTTTAGATGTCCTTCTAATTTACCTTTATACTCACCTGTTTGATCAGTATTGATAATAGTAGTCATATCAATAGTAAATTCTCCACCAACCAACTTATCATTTGTAAAAGATAATGATCCTGATTTCAAAGCGATAGTTCCTTCGTGAGATCCGGTAACTTTATAGCCTTTCCAAACTATTTTACTTTTGTCTATTTTTATCTGTTTTTTCTCTAAAATTGTGAAAGAAAATGTAATAAATGTAATTAATGCTGCTAATGTTAAATTTTTAATTGTGTTTTTCATTTTAATATTTTTTATGATGCGTAATAAAATTTTTCTTTAATAATTTTTCCACCTTGCCAGTCTTGTACTGCGACTTGCGTGTAATTTTTAATGCCCCAATCTTTGTGAGTGTAATCAAAATGCCATTCTACCATTGTGGTATTTTCACCAATAGTAACTTTTAAAGGTTGAGCTCCTCTAAATTCTGTAATTGATGCGAAAAATTCTTCTTCACGTTTTCTATTGACCTCTTTACCAACAAATTCGGGATTATTGTTTTCTTGCATCACAACGTCGTCGTGGTAGTACTCTTCAAATGCTTCTAAAGCCTTGCCTTGAAGAATCATATCATTTATAGTACTAATTTTTTCTAAAAGTGTATTCATAATCTTTTGTTTTAATTATTATGATACAAATGTCTTATAACATTTTTACGTGGAAGATGAAGTAAGTTATGAAATGATATTAATCTAGTTTAACATTTATTGTTCTAGAATCAATTGACTTTTAATTTTACTGAGAAACTCTTTAGTAATACCTAGATAAGAAGCTATCATATATTGTGGAATACGCTGCTCTATTTTTGGATAGCTATCTCTAAAAATAAGGTAACGTTCTTTTGCCGAAAGGCTAAAATTATGTACAATTCGTTTTTGAGAAGCTGCAAGTGCGCTTTCTATAATTTTTCTATAAAAGCGTTCAAGTTTTGGAATCTCAATATATAACACTTCAGTTGCTTCATAAGAAAACTGAATGAGTTCTGTATCTTCCAAACACAATACATTATAATCTGCTGGAGTTTGCGTGATGAAACTTCCAACATCTGATGCCCACCAATCTTCAATAGAAAACACAACGATATGTTCTTGTCCTTTGTTGTCCATATAAAAAGTTTTTGTACAACCCGAAAGTATAAAACATGCATGCTTACAAACATCTCCTTGCTGAAGTACATATTGACCCTTGAGGTATTTTCTGTACACTAACTTAGATAGTAAGATTGCTGTTTCATCTTTAGTTAGGTCAATGTATTTACTTATATATTGTAATAATGGTTCAGTGTTCATTTTCATTTGTTTCAATCACTATTTGATTTTAGTTTCTAATTTCGATAAAACTTTGTTTCCTGGTAAATAGCAGAAAGTTTTTCTCGTTATAAAATATGCCACAATAATATTAGGTACCCAACAAAGCCATGCTACAATTCTATAAGCTGGCACAAACTCTCCTTCATAAATTGTAATTAGAATAGGAAGCCAAATTCGTAAGGTTACTGCTGCAAAGCATGCAGCATAACTATAAATCATAAGCTTTTGATGTTTTATAATATTGCCCTTTTTGATAGCTAAAAATGCACCAAGTGTTGTAGTAAACCAAATAAGACCCAGTAAGATGAAACCGAGCTCAGAAACAGTTCCGCCGGTAGCATAAAAACCTATATAGATTCCTGCTATTGAACTGATGAGTACGGCAGTACAATATAATTTACCAATATTTCTATGCAGTGTACTATTTTTTAAACGTAATTTTTTGCTAAATTGAATCCACCCAACAAGTAAGGCAAGTCCACCAAAAATGATATGTGCATAAAAACCTATATTCCATAAATTATCTTGTAATAAAGCATCGCTTTTTGAACTTAATAAACCAAAGGTTCTATCAATGACAAAATATATTATGGGATATAAACCTATAATAATTGCAAATGCAGCAAAGAATACCCAACCAATTTTTTTTATCATAATTACAATGAATTATCCATAATTTCCTGTACCACTTCAGGGTTTAATAGGGTAGAAGTGTCACCAAGATTGCTTGTGTCTTTTCCTGCTATTTTACGCAAAATACGTCGCATTATTTTCCCGGAACGTGTTTTTGGTAATCCACTTGTAAATTGAATTTTATCTAACTTGGCTATCGGACCAATATGCTCTGTAATAATTTGATTGATCTCTTTACGTAAATTATTATGATCACGAGATTCACCAGTTTCTTTTAAAATTACATAGCCATATAATGCATTTCCTTTAATATCATGCGGAAAGCCAACAATGGCAGATTCAGCTACAGCTGGATGTTCATTCACAGCATCTTCAATAGGTGCTGTACCTAAATTATGTCCGGAAACGATGATCACATCATCAACACGACCTGTAATCCTATAATACCCTACCTCATCTCTTAAAGCACCATCTCCTGTAAAATACATATTCTTATAAGCGGTAAAATAGGTGTCTCTATAACGTTCATGATTTCCCCAAATGGTTCGTGCCATAGATGGCCAAGGGAACTTTATACACAAACGTCCGTCAACTTGATTGCCTTTTATTTCTTGCCCGTTTTCATCCATCAACGTAGGTTGAATTCCGGGAAAGGGTAAGGTCGCATAGGTCGGCTTTGTGGGTGTTGCGTAGGGGATAGGAGAGATCATGATACCGCCTGTTTCTGTTTGCCACCAGGTATCAATAATCGGACTTTTCTTTTTACCTATATTATCATTATACCAATGCCATGCTTCTTCATTAATAGGTTCACCAACTGAACCTAATACTTTTAAAGATGATAGATCATATTTTTCTACATAGTCTAAATTTTCTTTTGCCAAAGCTCTGATGGCTGTTGGTGCCGTGTAAAATTGATTGACCTTGTGTTTTTCTACAATTTCCCAAAATCGCCCCCAATCAGGATAATTAGGAACACCTTCAAACATGACCGTAGTAGCGCCATTTGCTAAAGGACCATAAACAATATAACTATGTCCGGTAATCCAGCCAATATCAGCAGTACACCAATACACATCATCCTCTCTATATTGAAATGCGTTTTTAAAGGTAAAAGCAGTATAGACCATATAACCTGCTGTGGTGTGTACCATACCTTTTGGTTTTCCGGTTGAACCGGAAGTGTATAAAATAAATAAAGGGTCTTCTGCATCCATAATTTCAGGCTCACACTCTGTAGAAGCATTATCTAATAGCGGTTGTAACCATTTATCACGACCTTCTTTCATATTAATGTCTGAATGGATACGTTTAGCCACTAATACAGTTTCTATACATGGACAATCTTCTAAACCTTCATCAACTATGGTTTTTAGATCGATGGTTTTTGTGCCTCGGTAGGATCCATCAGAAGTAATAACCATTTTACAATCACTATCATTAATTCGCGTTGATAATGCTGTAGCAGAGAATCCGGCAAACACTACTGAATGTATAGCGCCAATACGTGCACAAGCCAATACTGAAATTGCTAATTCAGGAATCATAGGTAAATAGATACAAACCCGATCTCCTTTTGTGATGTCTTGCTCTTTTAATACATTGGCAAACTGATTAACGCGCTCATATAATTGCTGATACGTGATATGTTGCGCTTTTTCTTTAGGATCATTCGGTTCAAACAGAATGGCTGTTTTATCACCACGAGTACGTAAATGTCTGTCTATACAGTTTTCGGTAATATTCAATTGTGCTCCTTCAAACCATTTTACTTCCGGTTTGGTAAAATCCCAGCTCAATACATTATTCCAACGTTTACGCCAAATAAAATGTTCTTCGGCAATTTCTTCCCAAAAATTTTCAGGATTTCTAACCGATTTTCGATAAACTTGATAATACTCTTCTAAATGTTTGATATGGTAATTGCTCATTTGGTATTAGATATATTTTATAACTACTAAACTACTAAAATTGAAATGATTTTTAGATTTTTTTCTATTTATGGTGAGTTCTAAAAATTCTTATAGGTATGGAAATGTTGACTGAATACAAAAAGCGAATACTCTATTACTTATTAAAAAAAGAATTCTCTTCGTTTGTCAATAGTCTAGAGTGAATAATAAAACGGATTCCTAGAGGAATCTCAAGTGAAAAACTAGAGCCTCTTCCTTTTGTTATATCTACCGTTAAATGTGTATGTTTCCAATATTCAAATTGGTCTTGGTTCATATAATAATTTACACCGTCTAATTGACCTAATAAAATATCACTATCATCAAGATACATGTCTCCTTCTTCAAAAACCATTGGCGAAGAGCCATCACAACAGCCTCCACTTTGATGAAAGATCAATTCACCGTGTTTTACTTTCAATTGCTTTAAAATTTCAATTGCTTTATCTGTTATTGCTACTCTTTCATATTCCATACTTCAAAGATATTAAAAAAGACTGACCGAAAATTTCAGTCAGCCTTTAGATTAAAAAAATAAGCATTTAGTGCTTAAAGGCACCTCTATTAATTCATTCACATTAAAATTTTTAGCGGTTTTCATAGACAATATAAATTTTTGAAACACTATCTGGATAATGTGATAAAATTTAGAGCAGTATATGGAAACCGCTAAAAACCCTTTGGGAACAAAGATAACAAACAATCTACTTCGTTAATTTTTTTGAAATAGCTACGGCTATTCTAAAAAAAATATGCCTCGCATCTCATTTATTCTCTTTGTTTTTTAAAAGAAATGAATTAATAGAGATGTCCTTAAAAGAATCCTAACTTATTTTTGTCATAAGAGATCAACATATTTTTGGTTTGACGGTAATGGTTCATCATCATTAAGTGATTTTCTCTACCAAATCCTGATTTTTTATAACCGCCGAATGGGGCATGAGCTGGATATGCATGATAACAATTTACCCAAACTCTACCGGCTTTTATGGCTCGTGGAATTTGATATAATTGATGTGCGTCTCTTGTCCAAACACCGGCACCTAATCCGTAAAGTGTATCATTGGCAATTTCTATTGCTTCTGCTTCATCTTTAAATTTGCAAACAGCTAATACAGGACCAAAAATTTCTTCTTGAAAAACTCGCATTTTATTATGCCCTTCCAATATGGTTGGTTGAATGTAAAATCCATTTGCCAAGTCTCCATCTAACTTACAAGCATCTCCTCCTGCAAGTACTTTAGCACCTTCTTCTTTACCAATTTTAATATAAGAAAGAATTTTTTCGTATTGGTCATTTGAACATTGTGCGCCAAGCATAGTACTTGTTTCATACGGATTTTCTTGAATAATTGCATTTGTTCGAGCAACGACTTTTTCCATAAATGCATCATAAATATCTTCTTGCACTAATAACCGCGATGGAGCGGTACAAACTTCACCTTGATTAAAGGCAAATAAAACTGCACCTTCAATGGCTTTATCTAAAAACGCATCGTCTTGATCCATTACAGAATTAAAGAAAATGTTTGGTGATTTTCCACCCAATTCCATGGTTACAGGATTTAAGTTTTTAGATGCATATTGCATAATTAACTGACCTGTTGTTGTTTCGCCGGTAAAGGCTACTTTGTCTACACGAGAATGTGATGCTAATGGTTTCCCTGCTTCCGGTCCAAAACCGTGTATAACGTTAATAACACCGGGAGGAAAAATATCTGCAGTTTTTTCCATTAACAAAGTTGCTGAAGATGGTGTTTGCTCTGCTGGTTTTAATATTATGCAGTTACCTGCTGCTAATGCTGCTGGTACTTTCCAAGAAAGCATTAATAATGGAAAATTCCAAGGAATAATTTGAGCAATTACACCAAGTGGTTCTTTAATGTTCATTGAAAGTGTGTTCTCATCTAATTCGGTTGCTGAACCTTCTTCTGCTCTTATTACAGCAGCAAAATAACGCCAATGATCAATAGATAAAGGAATATCAGCATTTAAGGTTTCTCGAATTGGTTTTCCATTATCGCATGTATCTACTAATGAAAATTCTTCTAAGTTTGCCTCAATGATATCTGCTACTTTGTTAAGTAATGCTGATCTTTCTGCTGCCGAGGTATTTCCCCAAGCATCTTTTGCTGCATTTGCTGCTGCTACTGCATTATCAACATCTTCTTTTTGAGAACGTGCATATTTTGCAATATGTGAATTGTCTACTGGAGAAGTATTATCAAAATACTGACCTCCAACAGGATCAACGAATTTTCCATTGATGAAATTTCCGTACTTTTCTTTAAAATTTGGTTTTGAATAACTCATGTTTATAAATGTTTTGAACGTTAATGATTTGTTTTCAATGTGATAGAAAATTACCTAAGTTGTTTGAATTCTACATTTAAAGTGTCAAACGTATCTTTAAAAAAGAAGGTAATTTTTTATATTATCGATAAAATTAATATAATAAGTTTATAATATCTTGAACATTTGGCTTTAAAAATTGCACATATCTACTAAAGGTGGGTTCTAAAAATTGATTTTTTTTAGTTTTCTCAAAAAACAAGAGCCCTTTTTTATTTTTTTGAGAAAAATTACATTTCAAATGTAGAAAAAATTTGTTGGATTCAATAATAAGTATTGAAAT
>JAKISU010000006.1 GCA_021648445.1 Flavobacteriaceae bacterium | reverse complement strand
TAAAGATACTAAATAGTATTCAAAACACCAAACTAATAACATATAAATAACTGATTATTAATCAATTAATACGATAATTTAGGTGATGGAATTTTTGACTCCCGAAAAGCTAAATGGTTTGAGTATATTTAACTCGTCTGAAAGGTCACTTCCATTATCCCATAAATGTCCATAGGCATGTGCACCTCCCTTAGGTCTTGCATCTTGATCTGAAATATAACGTAATCCTTTGGCAAAAGCATCATTCAATATTTTCTGTAATTGATTATCTTCATCATTGACAAATTCTCTATATGCATAGGCTACTGTAACTTTATCCCACTCACCAATTCCAACGCCGTAAGCATCCGAGAAATCGATCTTATTATCTTTTAAGCTTAATTTGGGGTGTGGATAATCCATCACAGAAGCTCTGTCATTTGTACTGGCTGCAAAATTATGTGCAAAACCCAAGGTGTGCCCTATTTCGTGAGCAGATAATTGACGGATTCTAGCCAATGCCATTTGTAGTGCAAAATCGTCATCCGTATTATCATTAGCATATGGAGCTTGCAAAGCTTGCGCAATTAAAAAATCCTGACGGATGCGCAACGAACCTAAACTTACGTGTCCTTTAATAATTTCACCTGTTCTTGGGTCAGAAATACTACCTCCATAACTCCATCCTCTTGTAGACCGATGTACCCATTGAATGACATTATAGCGTACATCTAACGGGTCTGCACTTTCAGGAAGCATTTTAACCTGAAATGCATCTTTGTATCCTATGGCTTCAAAAGCTTGATTCCACCAACGAGCACCATCTAACAATGCTGATTTAACAGGCTCAGGAGCACCTCTGTCAAATAGTAAACAATTGGTTCTTTTGCTTCACTTACAATTGCTAAAGGGTCTTTCTTTTCAAGTCGGTGACGGTAAATAAATCGTTTTACAATTGATTGATTTATGGGTGTGGCATAGTCTAAATATGACATTGGATAGCATCCTGAACGTGTATCGTATACTCTTGATTTATAGTTATTATCGGGTAATTCAACAAAGGAATGGTGTTGATGTACAGTTACCAATGATGCATCTGGTGTAACACTTCTGATATTATAACCTTTTGGTTTACCTTTAAATGTCAATAACACATCAAACTCCACATTTTTAGGAAATGCTTTTGTGCGTTCTAAATTAAAAGCACTTCTCGATTTATCCAAACTATAGTTACCTTGTTCATTTTGCTCTAGTCTATTTGTTACTCCATGTGCATCTCTGATAAAGAAACCGGTTGCATCAACTAAGTATTTGTTATTTTTCTGCTCTTTAATAATAAAACCATGTAATACTGATTTTGCAAAAGCCTCTACAATTGATTTTCGTTCATCATCATTATTCGTTATTGCTCTGTATCTCAAATTAGGCTGAATTAACAATAGTTTATTCCCTGCTTTTTGGAATTTTACCACTACTCCATCACCCAATTGCCCTCTATCTAAACCAATATCATTAGAACCTACACCTTCTGATAAGGAACGTACATATAAAAATTCGGTGTTTAATTTCTCAACTTCAAGATATAATTTGTCATCATTAACATCATAATAAAAAGTGAAATACCCGTCATATTTGGTAACTCCGTCTTTGTCTTTAAAAAATTGCGAAAATCCATTCTGAAAAAGGGAAAATGCAATAAAGAATAGGGTTAGTTTTTTCATTGTATAAAATATTTGGTTTAGTTAATTAGCTAGCTAATTTAATAAGAATTTTAATACTTTTTAATGAACTTAAGATTTTTAACAACTAATATTTGAGTTGTAATTTTAAAGCTTATTTTTGTTGCACATGATTACACAAGAAAACATAAAAAATATTGCTGAAAGAGTTGAAAAGCTCAAAAGCTACCTACATATAGATCAAAAATTGATTGAAATTTCTAATGAGGAAGAGAAAGCTTCTAATCCTGATTTTTGGAACAAACCCAGAGAAGCTGAAGTCTTAATGAAATCTTTACGCTCAAAAAAAAAGTGGGTAGAAGATTATACATCTGTTGTAACAGATAGTGAAGAGTTACAAATACTCTACGATTTCTATAAGGAAGGTGAAGCTTCTGAAGAGGAAACAATGAATAGCTATACTAAAACCATTACACTTTTAGAAAGTTTAGAATTCAAAAATATGTTGTCTGATGAAGGAGATAATCTGAGCGCTGTGCTACAAATCACAGCTGGGGCTGGCGGAACCGAAAGTTGTGACTGGGCAGCCATGCTAATGCGTATGTATTTGATGTGGAGTGAAAAACAAGGCTATAAAGTAAAAGAATTGAATCATCAAGCGGGTGATGTTGCCGGAATAAAAACAGTTACCTTAGAAATTGATGGTGAATTTGCTTTTGGCTATTTAAAAGGCGAAAATGGTGTACATCGCTTGGTACGTATCTCTCCATTCGACAGTAATGCAAAACGACATACTTCTTTTGCTTCGGTTTATGTATATCCTTTAGCAGATGACAGCATAGAAATTGACATCAACCCTGCTGATATTTCGTGGGATTTTGCCAGATCTGGTGGTGCCGGAGGTCAAAATGTCAACAAAGTAGAAACTAAAGCTATACTGACACACCATCCTTCAGGAATTGTCATTCATAATTCTGAAACGCGCTCTCAATTAGAAAACAGAGAAAAGGCAATGGTCATGTTGAAGTCACAACTATATGAAATAGAGTTGCAAAAACAGCGTGAAAAACGCAATGAAATAGAAGCCGGGAAAATGAAAATTGATTTTGGCTCACAGATTAGAAACTATGTAATGCATCCATACAAATTGGTGAAAGATGTTCGTACTGCACATGAGACAGGTAATGTAGATGCTGTAATGGATGGTAATATAGATGGATTTTTAAAAGCATTTTTGATGGCTCAAGGGCAAAATAAGGTATAACAACACAGCTATTAAAGAGGCGGTAATAGACATAAGGCTTTTATTTTCAGTAGATTGAAATCAATGCTGATTAATCGAAATCGGATTAACAGTATTAGATTACAGCATGCTGATTTTACAAATTACCGATTATTAACCAAAACAAAAGCAAGAACGAGAAAGTAGGTTATTTTAATAATTATGACTTTTGCATTGGGTAAAACAGACTGAATGACTCAAGACGAAAACACAAGAAATAAATATACGCTACAAATTGGAAAAGTATTAAACTACATTGAGAAAAATCTTGAAAAACCATTTCAATTAAGCGAACTCTCTTTGATCGGTAATTTTTCTCCATTTCATTTTCATCGAATTATATCAGCGTATCTTGGTGAACCGTTAGGTGTTTATATTAAAAGAATTAGACTTGAAAGAGCAGCACAATTACTGCTATTTTCAAATAGTTCTGTAACCGACATATCTTTTGGTATTGGTTATGAAACACTATCTTCCTTTAGTGCTGCATTTAGCAAACAATTTGGTGTTTCTCCTACAACGTATAGAGAAAAAGATCAAGCTTTTTATCATCCTAAAAAAATGGAAGTTCCTTCCAAAATAAATTTTGATTTTCAGCCGGAGATCAAATCATTCCCAAAAACTAAAATTGCGTTTATCAGGGTTTTTGGGAATTACGAAACAGAAAAGATAGGAAAAGCTTGGAACACACTCTTTCAATTTGCTTCAAAAAATAAATTGTTTACAGAAGAAACTCAATTATACGGGATTTCTTATGACAATCCTGAAATTTCAAAAAACAATCATTGTCAATACAATGCTTGTATCAGTCTTAAAAAAGATATTCGACCACAGGGTGAAATCAGCACAAAAGAACTTCAAAGCGGAAAATATGCAGTTTTCACTTACAAAGGAGATCATACAAACTTTCCGATTATCTATGAATTGATTTTTAAGAAATGGCTCTTAAAAAGTGCTTATGAATTAAGAAGTACGGAAGTATTTGACAGATATTTGAATACTCCCTTCAAAACAGAAAACAATAATTTAATGACGGAAATTCACTTACCGATAAAATGAATAAAATAATGAAAAAAATAGATTATAAGAAAGAGTTAAAACATCTTTACAAAGCTTCTGCTAAAAAAGTAGAATTTGTAGATGTTCCTAAAATGAACTTTTTAATGATTGACGGAAAAGGTGATCCAAATACATCATTAGAATACAAAGAAGCTGTAGAAGCACTATATGCCGTTTCTTATACTTTGAAATTTTTAGTCAAAAGAGGTGAAATACAAATTGATTATGGCGTTATGCCGTTGGAAGGGCTTTGGTGGGTTGATGATATGAATAAATTTGACATTAATAACAAAGACCGTTGGCAGTGGACATCAATGATAATGCAGCCTGAATTGATTACAAAAGAACTTGTAGAAAAAGCCATTGAACAAGTAAAACAAAAAAAGAATCCAAAAGCACTTTATAAAATTAGGTTTGAGGTTTTTAACGAAGGTAAATCTGCTCAAATAATGCATATTGGTCCGTTTTCTGAGGAAGGTCCGACTATTCAAAAAGCTCATGATTTTATAAGCAATAATAATTATACTCGAAAAGGAAAACATCATGAAATATATCTTTCGGATATAAGAAGAGCTGCACCGGAAAAATGGAAAACTATTATTAGACAGCCTATAGAATAAACCAATAGGGCTTGAAATTCATAGGTTTTTATATAAAGTTAAATTAGTATAAGAACTCATTAGAATGGATAAATTTTGATAATTTTAACTTTCATTTATGAAATAATAACTATGAATAAAATAAACACAATAATATTCGATCTAGGCGGTGTGCTGATCGATTGGAATCCAAAATATGTGTATCGTGAAGTTTTTAATGGCGATGAAGAGAAAGTAGATTGGTTTTTAAATACTATTTGTACGCATAGCTGGAATGAAGAACATGATGCAGGCAGATTGATTGAAGACGGTAACAAAATACTTGTTGAAAAATACCCTAAACACGAAAAACTTATCAAAACCTATTACGAACGTTGGCATGAAATGTTAGGTGGCTCTATAAAAGAAGGTGTAGCAATACTAAATAAGCTTAAACAAGCGAATATATGTAAATTATATGCACTTACTAACTGGAGTGCTGAAACGTTTCCTGTGGCCTTAGAACGCTATGGCTTTTTACAACATTTTGAAGGTATTGTAGTTTCCGGTGCAGAAAAAACGAGAAAACCATTCGCAAAAATTTATGAAATTATTTTAGAACGCTATAATTTAACTCCTGAAAGCTGTGTGTTTATTGATGATAACTTAGAAAATATTGAAGCTGCCGGAATTATTGGTATGAAGTCCATTCAATTTAAAAACAGTCAGCAACTCACTCATGAATTGAATCATTTGGGAGTTTACTTTTAAGAATTCCATACTTTATTTTTAGGCGCTTTACACCCCACTCTTTTGCTTTTTTGACATCTATACCCATGTAAATATCAATCTGATTTCTTTTACGCCTGTGCATTTTATCTTTTACCAGATATATACTATCAAGTCCTTCAATTTTAACTGGCGTATTGTGCTTTAATCCTAATTTTATCAAATCTCTAGAAACAGCAATACTTTTCATTCCGGGTTTCAAACTATCTCCCCATGCTGCAATGTCCGGATTGGAAGATGTTTGATATGCCAAGGAATTATAGGCTGTTGCTTTTACTGTAATTTCTTTCCAAATGTATTTATCAGGTTCTTTAGATTTACAAGCTATGAGTTGCGCTAGAATAAACAAAAAAAAGTACTTAATATGACCATACCCAAACCATTTAGACTTTCGGTTTTTTGACTCGTTCTTTCTCTCTTTAAATGCGTTAAAAAATAAAACCGTAACAAAGGCTATGGTTGAATTTTTTGCCTTTTTAAAGAAAAAAATAATTCTCGCCAAAACTCCCGAAAGTCTAAATGGTTTGGGTATATTATCGAGTTGCATTTTCTAAATTATAAAGGTGTTATTTTAAACTTAAATGTATCATTTGTGGTTTTCTGTGCCAATTTATTGATTGCATCATCAGTCAGTTGTAAAACTCTGGGATAACCACCTGTAACTTGACAATCGCGCATCAATATAATCAATTTACCGGAAGGTGTCAACTGAACAGTTCCGGGTAAGACTGCTGAAGTAAGCATAGAATCTAACTTATTGACCATTAACTCTTCTAATCTATAACCCATTCTGTTATTTTCTTTAGAAATTGTAAACATAGTCTTGTTTAGCTCCTCTCTTTGTTTTTTATCAAGCAATTCATATTCCGGTCCTGCATAAGCTTCAATAATTGTAGTAACAAAATGCTGTTTATTAATTTTTACAGAAGAAAATGACTTTGAAATTTTAGATCTATTTACATTTATTGGCAATATATCATTTTTCTTGAGAACATATTTATCTGTTATTCCTTTGTAAAAACTTCTACTATTTAAAACTACATCAGTTTGAAATCCTCCGCTTATAGATAGATAGCATCTTACTCCATAAACGGGTTTATCAAAGGTTAAAATGTCTCCTTTATTAATTTCAATTGGTGAATTTAGTGTTATATTTTTATTATTCAATTTTGGAGATAAATTAGCTCCTGAAATACATATAATCATTTGTCTATCAAATAGTAATTTACACTTACCTAAAGTAATTTCTAAGATAGCATTTGTATCATTATTTCCTAAAATATGATTCGCCAACTTAGCGGAATATAGATCCATTGCCCCGGAAACCGGCACGCCAATATCGCTTGATCCAAACCTACCCAAATCTTGAATTGAAGTATAAAACCCGGATGAAAGTAGTTTAATCATTTAGCAACTCTTTTTCTAATTGATATGATCCAATCTTTATTTGAGTATCTATTTGCTGATATTCATCTAAACTAATTGGAATAAACTTTATTTTATCTCCTGATTTGGAAAAACAAGGTTCTTTTTTAGTAATATCAAAAAATGATATAGGTGACTTTCCAATAATAGTCCATCCTCCGGCACTATTTTGAGGATAAATTCCCGTTTGAACACCTCCAATACCAACTGAACCTTTTTCAACAACTAATC
This sequence comes from Flavobacteriaceae bacterium, assembly GCA_021648445.1. Lineage (GTDB taxonomy): Bacteria > Bacteroidota > Bacteroidia > Flavobacteriales > Flavobacteriaceae > Aureibaculum. The sequence continues at coordinate 43,460 of JAKISU010000006.1, read as the reverse complement.
TCGGATTTGGTTTTCTATCAAAATTCAATTTTTTATCTAAACCTCCTAAGTATAAAAATCCAGGTAAAAAACCGATGAAATATACAGTGTAAATTACAGTAGAATGCATGCTAATAATCGAGTCAATATCCATTTCTTTTTTTGAAGAAATTTCTTTTAAATCGAGTCCGAATTTGAGGTCATAACAAACCGGAATTTTCCAACAGTAATTTTTGACCTCAGACTGTACTAAAGGGTTTTTATAAATCAATTTTAAAGTTAAAATTTCATCATAGATATTTTTTATAGTGTATTTATAAATTATTGTTAATGAGCTATATGTGTTGATTATATCAACTATTACTTTAATATTATTTTTGTAAATTTTATTTTTGTAAAAAACGACATCTTTTAGGGTATTTTCATCTATTTTTGAAGACCATTCAATTAAAATGGCATGATTTCCGAACGGTTTATATGTCAAATTATAAGTACTCAATTATACGATCTTTATTCCGTTTTCAGGCAGTTTTTTATGTAGAAATTTTAAGAGATTTTTTACGTTCGGATTATCACCATGAATACAAAAAGTTTCTGCGATAATCTTCACCTCTACTCCATCGATAGAAATTAGTTTATGATCTGTCACCATTTTTAATAAATGTTTCATTAAAATTTCTCTATCAACTATCAAAGCATTTTCTTTTTCTCTTGAAACTAATGTTAAGTCAGTATTATAATTTCTATCTGTGAATGCCTCTACTTTGATCTTTAAATCATGCTTCAAAGCCAATTTTTGAATTACAGAATTATAAGGAACATATAAAAATGTATCATTTACAGTATTTTTTACTGCATTTACAACAATTTGAGCCATCTCTTTATTTACAGCAGATAGATTATATAAGGCTCCATGTGGTTTTACATGATGCAGTTTACCGTTTAATCGCTTTACGGTATCATTTACCAATTTAATTTGATCTTCTATGCTTAATTGCAGGTCTTCGGGAGTAATATCAATCTCTTTTCTACCAAAGTTCTCTTTGTCAGGAAAAGAAGGATGTGCTCCTATCTTAACACTATGTTGTAAGGCTAATTTAATAGTTTCAACAATAGTCTTTTCATCACCTGCATGTGAGCCACAAGCGATGCTACAAGAAGATATATAAGGTATTATGTCTATTTCGTTACCTAAACCTTCACCTACGTCACAGTTTATATCTATAGTCTGCATTATTTAATCAACTAAGGTTTTAGTTATTTTAACGTGATTTTCTATAATAAATCATTGTAATTAATTTATTTTCGTCTCTGCGAATTTTACTTTTTTAGTAAAATGCGGCAGCCTCATTATTAAAAAAGGGTTTGCCACAGTCGTTCCTCCTTCGCAAAGACGTAAATATTTAACATTCAAATAATTAAATTACTAGTTACGTCGAACTCACGTTATTTTAATGAGATTCCTTTCTTTGCATTTCCCGCTGGAGGTATAAACTTGAGATCCCGATTTTCAGCGGGATTAGCCTGCCTCGCCGACAGGCGGGTTCAACTAACAATTTTGAGTTCGTCCGCCAAAGGCGGGCTTCTAAAAATCGAGTTTCACTAATTAAACACTTTAAAGATACTTTTTAATCCTAAGAAAATGGTAATAGCTAAAATGATAAATCCGATACTATTTTGGAGTTTGGTATTCTTAAAATCACCCAATACTGACTTTTTATTCATAATCCATAATAAAAACCCTGCTATGATTGGCAATAATATTCCGTTTGCTACTTGAGCAAATTTGATAATTTCAATAGGCTTTATCCCTAAAGATGAAAATAAAACACCAAGCGATAAGATAAAGATCCAAACTGCTCTAAATTTTTTAGATTTTAAATTTGACTTCCAGCCTAAACAACCACTAGCCACATAAGCAGCAGCTAATGGAGCAGTAATAGCACTCGTAATTCCTGCAGCAAATAAACCAATAGCTAAAAAATACTTAGCAAAACTACCAAATAATGGCTCTAAGCCTTTGGCCAGATCGGCTGCATTGTTGATATCTTGTGTTTGAATTGCTGCTGCCGAAATAATAATACACATAGATACTATTCCTCCTAAAACTACGGCTATTATCGTATCCTTTCTAGCGAATTTCAAATCATCGGTATGCTGCCATTTCTCTTTTGCCAACGATGCATGTAAAAAAAGGTTATAAGGTACCACTGTGGTTCCAATCAAACCAATAATAGTAAGTATACTATTTTCAGGGAATTTAGGAACAAAAACACCTTTAAAAATTTCTGATAAATTAGGTTTGGTAATTATTGCTGTAATTAAAAAAGCTATACTCATTAAGATAACGAGAGAAACTAAGGTTTTTTCGAGTACTTTATAGTTTCCTATATAGAGTAAAATAAAAGCAATAATTCCTATACTAAAACTTAATAAATTGATTGAGAGTCCTCCTATTTCTAATGTTGGATTTTCTATAATAGTTTCTAATCCTAATACACCACCACTAATATTTCCTGCTTCATAAGCTGCATTTCCAATTACAATTGCTGAAAGTATTAATAAAATGGCAAGCCCTCTAATAACTGGATTACTTATTTCTGTTCTGATGATCTCTGACAGTCCTTTTTGTGAAACAATACCTAACCTTGCAGACATTTCTTGCAGTACAACAGTTGCTATTACTGATAAGACCATAGCCCAAAGTAAGGCATAACCAAAATTAACGCCGGCTATAGTACATAAAGTTACAGTACCCGGACCAATAAAAGCAGCAGCTACTAAAGGACCGGGGCCAATATTTTTAAACCATTTAATCATTCTCTAAAATAATGGTTTTTTTGAAAAATTTAATTCTGAGAAACTCTGTAGGAATCAATACGAGATTTATCAAACTTATGCTTCTTTTTAGCTCTAGTTAAATTTGCAATTTCAGAAATGTTCATAAAATACTTCGATAGTTTATCCAATACCGGATGTTGATCATTGGTATTGATCTCAATAATTTCACCATCAAATAATTCAATTATATAATTGTAACGAGGAGTATCATTATATTTTGATCTTTGCACCCAATTTTTATTTATTTCAGCCAATTGACTTCTATTTAATATCTTTTTTAATTGATAGATGTCATTTTTAGTAATATTTCCTTCAAAATTACCTTTATAGTCTTTTGTATACATTCTACCTTGATAATAAATCGTTCCATCTATATTAATTTGGATAGACATAGAAGGGCAGGTCCCAAAACAGGTAGAAGCATGAAAAGTTATTTTTTTAAAATTCACGCTAGATAACAAGTGCCCTCTATTATAAAAAATATACTGTTTTTCTTTAGATAATATACCGTAATTCAATTTTCTGTAATTTTTATCTTCTAAAATAGGTTCAATTACCAATTTATTTTTTTTAAGTTCTTTAATTTTAAACTTAAATTCTTCTGTTTTTAAACTTGAACCACCAACTCTATAACTCACTTTAAAAGATAGCTCCCTATTTTTAATATCAAACAATAACTGATGCTTTTTTTCATTTAGATTATAAACTACTGAATCATTAAAAAATCGTAGGTAATCTAAGTCTTTATTGACCCATTCAGTTTTAGTTAATAAAAGAGAATCTACCTTAGATTGTGCGTTTATATTAATAACAAAGCACAAAATTATTATTATAATTAAGCTTTTCATATTGGGGAGTGTATTGGGTTGCTTCTTCAAATATATAAAATTTTTCAGAATTCACCTCAACCAACCTTCTCTATCTAAACTTCTATATTGGATGGCTTCTGAAATATGGTCAGATATTACATCTTGAGAGTTATCTAAATCAGCAATTGTTCTTGAAACTTTTAATATTCTATCATAGGCTCTGGCAGATAAATTCAGGCTTTCCATAGCTGTTTTCAATAACTGTTTAGAATTGTCATTTAAATTACAAAATTTTCTAATTTGTTTTACAGTCATTTGAGCATTATAATGAACGGTATTACTATCAGAAAAACGTTTGGTCTGTAGTTCTCTTGCTTTGGTAACACGCTCTCTAATTACCTTACTCAATTCTCCTTTTCTTTCATCAGACAACTTATCAAAAGGTACAGGTTGTACTTCAATATGAATATCTATTCTATCTAACAGCGGTCCTGATACTTTACTTAAATATCGTTGCATCTCAGCCGGAGATGATGTAACATGACCTTCTGTGTCATTAAAATAACCACTAGGACTCGGATTCATACTTGCTACCAACATAAAACTACTCGGATAAGTCACTGTAAACTTAGCCCTTGAAATAGTTACTTCTCTATCTTCCAATGGCTGACGCATTACCTCTAATACTGTTCTTTTAAATTCGGGTAACTCATCTAAAAACAATACGCCATTGTGTGATAATGATATTTCACCGGGTTGTGGATAAGCACCACCTCCCACCAAAGCAACATCACTAATAGTATGATGTGGCGAACGGAACGGGCGTTGCCCCATCAAACCTGAATTTTCTTTTATTCTACCAACTACAGAGTGAATTTTAGTAGTTTCCAACGCTTCTTGTAAAGTCATGGGTGGCAAAATACTAGGTAAGCGTTTTGCTAACATTGTTTTACCTGAACCCGGAGGGCCAATTAAAATAATATTATGTCCGCCTGCAGCAGCAATTTCCATACATCTTTTGATAGACTCCTGCCCTTTTACATCGGAAAAATCAAATTCAGGATTCGCTAAATTATCATAAAACTCTTTTCGAGTATCAATAACTAATGGCTCAATAGTTGATCTTCCTTCAAAAAAATCAATAACTTCTTTAATATTCTCAACTCCATACACATCTAAATCATCAACAATTGCAGCTTCTTTTGCATTCTGTTTCGGTAAAATAAAACCTTTAAAACCTTCTTCTCTAGCTTTAACCGCAATAGGCAAAGCTCCTTTGATGGGTTGTAAACTTCCATCAAGCGAAAGCTCTCCCATGATTAAATAATCAGCAATGTTATTGCCTTTGATTTGCGATGATGCTTGTAAGATTCCGATTGCCAAAGTCAAATCATAAGCCGATCCTTCTTTACGTAAATCGGCTGGAGCCATATTTATGGTAATTTTTTTACCCGGAATTTTATATCCGTTATTTTGAAGAGCCGCAGCTATTCGGTAATTACTTTCTTTTATGGCATTATCAGGCAAACCCACTAAATGATAGCCTATACCTTTATCAATATTGACTTCAACGGTAATTGTAGTAGCTTCTACACCAAAAACAGCACTGCCATAAACTTTTTCAAGCATAAAAATTTTTACTTTTAATACCTCAGGGCTTCTCCTAAGGTAATTTATTAATAACCGGATTACTATACATTTTTAGTAAACGATTTTGAATTTTGCTATCTGTACTACTTTGATTGATATATTCTTTAAATCTTTTTAAAGCTTCTACAGTATAATTATCATTATATACTTTGGTATTATTAAGCATATCATATGCTATATAATTGGTTTTGAAAAGATGGTAGCTTTTATATACTGTTTTATCAATTTTATTAGTAATGGCTTTAATAACTTCTTTTCGGTTTTCAGAAAAATCAATTGTATCTACATCTAATTTTTCAAAGTGCATCACAACTTCACCTTTATGCTCTTCAATACCTTTAACAATACTATTCATATTTTCATATTGTGATTTGGTGTAGTTCCCCGTTTCTTCTTTGGTTTGCAATTCGATTGCTTTTTCAACTGCACAAGGTTCATACTCATAAGAAATCGTAGAAATAACAATATGTAGCTCTTGCAATGCTATTTTTAAATCACTTCCAGCACTCATCAACAACATATTTACCAAGCCCGGAAAAGTTTTGTCATTTCCATCTTTTGTTCTGCCATTGCCTTGTGCTATCCACGAAGAAACTTTTTTTTCTGTTAAAGCAAATCGCAAATAAGCTGATAAGTTTTTGGCATTCTGCAATAACTGCAACTTAGTTCCTGTTCTATAAACAGTAAACATATTATTCAGCTTAGAAACTCGATGTATTACTTCATCTACAATCAAATTATCACCTAACGAAATTTCTGTAAAAGGATAACCTTTATGATATAAGGTATATTGAAGCAATCCGGAATCTAGAAAAATGTCTCTGTGGTTTGAAATATATAAATGATTGTCATTTTTATCGATAGTATCTAAACCTGTAATAGTTAAGGTATCGATTGATTTTTCAATCAACGATCTTATCATCGGTTCAATAAAATTCACTTGAAAATCAGCACAGCTACTACAAGAATTTAATTTTTCTATAATCAAAGTATCAGACCACATTGGATGAAAATATTTCACACCAACCATAAACTGTTTATTATGAGTTAACCACTGTAAAGCTTCTTCAATTTGCAACTGATTATATGGAGCTATGCTCTCAAACATATTTGATATATTCTCTTTAATTATCACTAAATATATAGGTTCTATACTTAAACCACGCAGTTTTTCGATTTTTTGACTCGTTCTTTTTCCCTTTAAATACGTTAAAAAATAAAACCATAACAAAGGCTATGATTGAATTTTTTGCCTTTTTAAAGAAAAAAATAACTTTCGCCAAAACTCCCGAAAAGCTATATGATTTGAGTATGTTTTGATTTAAACACATAAAATAATTTGTTATTTCAATAGACATTAAGCTCAGATTCTATTGACACTATAGATGTCAAACGGGTCATCAGCTATAGTAACGGCAAGTATAAGGTTTGTAGCGGATTAAAAAAAATATTTTTTTAGGTTAAACTCTAACTTTTATACAAGAAAAACATCCATAAATTAAACACAAAACCTGCTATAAATTTTATACAATGTTCTAAGCCGTTGATGATTATTTATAAATAACTTCCCGTTCCTTTTAGCCCTTCTTTAATTTCTTTTCAGACAATTTTAAATTTAATTTTTTTAGTTATGTATAATTTACCATCAATCAATACTTTAAAAGGTTTTACTTTTATTTTACCTGTTTTAATAGCTTTATAGAAAAAGATAATATAACTTGATTCTTTACCATTATTGAATTGATGACTATAAGCTTTTTTAATAAATTGTAATTTTAAATTATTATTAAAAGTTAGTTTCTCACTACCATCATAATTTATTTCTTTATGTATTTCAACAACAATTCTTATTGTTTCATTTCTCTGATAAGTCTTTTTATCTACCCAAATTATAGGTTTAATTGAAGTTGAATTTTTATCTAATTTTGAATTTATTTTAAGTTCTTGCCTTTCTTTTTCATAAGAATTTAATTTTTGTTGTTTATCATTTTGTGCAAAAGCAAATTGCATTAGCATTAAAAAAAACAATAAAATAGATAGTGCTTTCATATCTTATAGATAACTATTCCAAGTTTTTTGCCCTTGCTTAATTTCTTTTTCTGGATATTCGTTGTTGTATTTACTACTTGCTCTACTACCAAAAAATATAGGTATCTCTTTTGCGGGCGTTGTATCAAAATCATTAATTATTGTTGTTCCTAAAGTGTATAGTTGTCTTAATTTTGGCATCTTTGTTATAAACTTTATAGATGCTAAGTTTTTACAATCTAATAATTTTAATACTTCTAATTCTTTTAGTTTATCAACAGGGCTAAAATCTTGTAATTTCCAACAAATATCAAACTCTAAATATTTAAGTTTTTGTAGTACTGAAATATCTGAAATATCTGTTAAACTTCTTACTCCTCCAAAAGACAAGAGTCTAAGATTGGTCAATGTTTCTATACCTTTTAATGATTTTATCTTGGCTGTTTTAAAACTTAAACTTTTTAGGTTGGTTAAACTGCTTAACTTGGTTAGATCTTTTTCGTCAAACTCCGTTATAGAAAGATACTCAAGATTTTGTAGTTTGTTAAAATTCTTAATCATTTTTTTATTCCACCAAAGGGAAAGAGTGTTTAATTGTTTCAAATATCGAAAATTTACAGGATACATTGTATGTAGATGTAAAGCCTGTAGTTTATTCATTTTGTATAGAAACTCATAAGAGACACCATCTCCAAATGCGGACATACCAAAACTATCAATATCTTTAAAAAAATTTAAAAAGTTATCAAAGAATACTTTATTCTTTATTTCTCTTGATAAATTAATATGACAATCATTATTATCATAATACTCTTTAGCTTTTTCAAAATCACCACCTTCTCTTATTGTTATACTTTCACTCATTTTTAAAACTCTTTTGCAAATTCAGTAGGTAAATCGTATTTCCGTGCTATTTTCTTTGCTTTGGCATAAAATTCTTTTAGCCCTTCTGGAGATTTCAAGTCAAATCTTCCACCAACGGGGTTTACCTTGTTTAACAAATATTTTAATTCACCACCTTTTTTAGAAATTTCACCTCCGTATTTTTCTAAAATAATATACTGCTCATATATTTCCCGTTCTAATTTAGTAGAGGCATTCATTTTATGAATTATAGAGCCATTTTCTACAACGTTATGAGTAAGTTTCCCTCTTTTAGGATTAAAATGCTGTATAAAACGTTGGAAAATATTTTTTGATTGACCTACATAACCCTGAATATCATCTCCATTCTTTACAATTAAATCATAAACGCCTTTTGCATCTTCTGGGTCAACAATTTTTTTAAACTTTTTAGCTTTTTTAATAATTTTAGACCCTGTTATTACATTGCCAAAAAACGGTATCATAGCAGCAAAACTCAATGCTGCATCTGCATAATTGCCCCTAGCCAAAGAAATTACTCCATTTATACAATCTGCTATTTCTCCAACAGCAGGTACCATACCTACTATATCTAAGGCTGTTTGTGTAGCATCTGCCCACTTTTCCCAATTGGTTGGACCTCCTTGTTTTTCTCCATCATATTCATTTAAGGTTTCCCATTTTAGTGGTTGTGGAGGAAACTTTTTTAAATTTTTAAATTCAGGATGGTCATTATTAATTGGAGTAGGAGCTTTAATACCGGAAAAATCAACGTCAGGAAATGCTATTTGGGCTTCTGCTAGTGTTCCTTCAAAAGTTCCTAGTGAGTTTTTGTAGTACCAAACTTCTTCACCTCTTGAGGTTATTTCTTGTTTAAATTGGCTTACAACTATTGTTCCTCTTTTGGTTGTAGTTGCAGAAGTGTTATATTTTACTTGTGCAATACTTTCCCCAACATTTAGAAGTTCATGTCTTACTTGCATTAATGAAGTGCCTTCTTCATTAACACGAACAATATTTGTTCCTTTCTTTTGGTCTTTTAATTCTCTGTCAATTTCTTGTACAGGAATTACAGTTTCTTTCTCTACTTTACCGTTATATATAACTTGAAATTTATTTTCTCCCATTTTTATAATTCTTCGTTATCTTCAGATATTATTTCAACAGGTATTTTATCAGTGTTAGATTTGATAGTATAATCTTTTATAATATCATCTTTAATACGCTTACCATTATATATAAAGTCTATAACTTTGGTGTCAAGTTTTAAGTCAACCGTTTCTCCTGTCATTTTTTTTGACCTTAAAACCAAAAATGCTTTTTCTCCATAAGTTAATTTTGTATCTCTATTTCCATCAATATCGGTATAATAAAAATCAATGATTTTTGGTTTTTCTTCTCTGGGTATAGGCGTAGGTTCAACCATTTTTGGCGGATGTATATCAGACACTTTCCAATGTTCATAGTGTATTACTCCTCCATCATCAACAATACCGGCAGATATAGTTACAGTAGTTGTCATGGCTTGTGTTGTAGTAGAAATAAAATGCTCTTTAAAATAAATACAATAAGCATCACGAAGCCAAATCGTTCTACTTTTACCATTACCCGTTATGGGAGAAAAGACAATTTTTATTTCTTTCATACTTTGACCTACAAGCCAAGCAAGAAACTCATTAGTATCTTTTGATGATTCGAAAATTAAATCAATTAAATGACCTGTTGGTCTACCAAAAGGCTTACCTGTACCATCAACTATTTGATGCATTTGGCGAATGAATACTGTTGCTTTAAAAATAAACCCCGCAAAGTCCACTTCTGCTTTTAAACTCATTCCCCCTTATTTTTTAAATTAGTATTTGGTTTAGCATATTCAATTCCTCTCAAATATATAAAATGAAATGTAAAACTCAAAACTTTATAACATATTTTGAGCCTGAGTAGTAGTGGTTTAGAACATCATATTTTACCACAAGTCAATATAAAAATACATTATACTTTTATTAATACCAAAACTTATCTTTTATCAATAAATAAAATTGGTTTACGACTCATTTTCGGAAACCTTAATTTATTAATCTCTTTTATATCATGAAATTCAATTTTTGGCAATACTCTTAATTTTGCTCTAAAACGATCTCTCACTTTACTTAACAATTCATCTGAATTACTTTCAGCACCAATTTTAATTAAAATTTCATCAGTACCAATATCACTATGAGAAATTTCAATAATATAATTTTTAATAGTGTCGAAATCATTTAACAGATCATACATTGCCGGCGGATATATGGTAGTTCCTTTATATTTTACCATTTGTTTTTTTCGCCCTACTACCGGACTCAAACGTAAAGTATTTCTACCGCAATCACATGGTTTATCATGTATTTTTACAACATCGCCGGTTTTAAAACGCAATAATGGCATTGCTTCAACACTTAATGTTGTAATTGTTAACTCTCCATGTTCACCTTCTTTTACAGGATTATCATCATCATCTAAAATCTCAACAATAATTAATTCAGGATGGTGATGACCACCTTGTTTTAATTCGCATTCTGTAAACGCTGTACCCATTTCTGTTGAGGCATAGGTTGAAAATAAATCGATATTCCATTTTGATTTTATTTTATTTGAAAGTAAGTTCAATGTAAAATCTTGATTCCGCAATGACTCACCAATACATATCACTCCTTTTACACTTGAAGCATTATAATCAATATCATTGGCATCGGCATATTCAATTAATTTTAATAAAAATGAAGGTACTGCAATAAGATATGTTGGTTCAAACTTTAGAATAGAATCCCATTGTAATTCCGGTATTCCTGCACCAACTCTAATGATGCCGGCACCTAATTTACGGATGCCTAAAAAATAAGCCAAACCAGCCATAAAACGACGATCAATAGTGGTCATTAACTGTACAATATCATCTTTACTAATTCCAGCGCAAGCAAAAGAGATGGCTTCATTATAGGCTAATCTATCTAAATCTGCATCTGTTAAAGCAATTGTTACCGGATTGCCAAGTGTACCGGAAGTAGTGACATAATCAATAATTTTATTTTTTGGTACACAAATAAAGTCATCATTATGTACCTGTAAATCATCTTTAGTAGTAACCGGAATCTGTTCTAGATCAGCTAAAGTTTCAATTATAGAAATGTCTATCTGATTCTTCTCAAATAATTTACTATAATATTTTGAACTCTCTTGAAGATATACTAATAATTCTTTTAATTTATCTTCTTGAAACTCTTTTATGGTTGATTTTGACTGCTTTTCAATTTCAGGAATCATTAAGGGTGTCTCTATAAATTAATTTCTTTTTATTTTTTTGATGTATTTTTTTAGTTGTTCTGTATCGGGAACAGTTGTAACTTCTTTTGATAATGCTGTGTTAAATTCATTTAAAGCAGCTTTATAATAGCCTTTATTATAATAATAATTACCAATCAGGTAATAGGTTTCCCAATAATCAGGGTTACTAGATCTAAGGTCTTCTAAAAATTGAAGTTCAGCATTCCCTTTACTATCAATTATTTGAATTAATTGGTGACGCAATTTACGATATTCTTCATATTTTTTAAAAGCTTCGGTATTAATAAATTCATCTTTGGGAATATTGAGTACTGATTCTGAGATATTCTCGTCTAAATTTTGATCTTCAAATTTTTTAAAAGCAGTATTCAAATCATAACTAACAAACTCTCCTAATTGATATGGATTGGAAGATACCCAAACTTTTAATTGTTTCGGTTTAAAAACGATAGCATGATGTGCCAATAACTGATTCAAGGCTTTTTCATTACCATAACCAATCTTTTTATTCGCTAACCCTTCTTTGTTTCGCAAAATATCAACAGCAATTTTGGGTGTAATTTTTTGATCTTCATTCAATAACTCTACCATTCTATCATAACGATACTGTGAGTGACTTTCTGCCTTATGTTTTTTATTTTTTTTATCATCTGCATAAGCTGAACTTTGAAAATGATTAGAGCAAATCAACCGGCTTGAATTGCTTACTTCGTATACTCCGAAATTATTTGGCGAAACCTCAATCGTTATTGCTTTACCATCTTTAGCACTTCCAACTAAAATAGCTTCTGCTACAAAAACTTCTCTCTTTCTTGCAATAGTAATTGCTTCATCAATGGTAGATGCATACTGTAAAATCTCTCTGGTGAGAATTGATATTGGCGTTTTAGCAATTTTAGGAATATCTGACCGTCCTGCATTTATTGTAACTGTTAAGCCTTGATCATTCATACCTGAAACAACACCAATCATTCCTCCCCAAGTGACTGACATAAATTTATATCCTTTATCAGGATCTACAAAAGCTATTATTTTTTCTTTGGCAAACTCATCACCTGCATAAAAATCAAAATTTCTTCCAATAATCAAACTATTATCTGCAGATCTATTACCCCAAACAGCAAATGAAGAACAACCAACCAAGGCTAGATCTTTTAATGCGTGTCCAATATCATGTGCACCATGAAGGTATAAACTTCTTAAATAATCATTCGCTATATAATCATATGTGTTTGATGCATAGCGAGACACACCATATATTTCAGTTTTATATTCATCCTTAATATGCAAGTATAGCTTTCTGTTAAACCAAGCTAAAAATTTTCGTAATAGATATTGTTTTGATTTAGAAGGCACCAATTCTTCTACTTTAGAGAAAAAAATAGCTTCTTGTTTTTGTAATAATTCTTTGGTTAAACTGCCATTTGCCAGACCGAGTTCCAGAGGGTCTCCTTTAATATATAATTCCCAAAGACCTTGTTTATTTTTTCGTAATTGATTTTTACCTAATGTGTAAAATGTGTCTGATACTTTAATTCGTTTCGGAATATCAGCATTATATTGACTTAACTGTGGTTGATCTTTTAAAGATTTTGAAACTCCACAAGAGCTCAATAGTAAAATTACACATCCAATGATGTAAACCTGACAAGATATACCCAAACCATTTAGGTTTTCGGGAGTTTTGGCGAAAGTTATTTTTTTCTTTAAAAAGGCTAAAAGTTCAACCATAGCCTTTGTTATGGTTTTATTTTTTAACGCATTTAAAGGGAGAAAGAACGAGTCAAAAAACCGAAAGGCTGTGTGGTTTTGGTATATTTTATTAAATATTGACAATTTACTCTTGATTTACTCTTACAATTTTTTCTAATAGATTTTCTCTACCAATAATTTCAGAACAGGTAAGTACTGCACTAATAGTAACTCCTAACACACCATGCATATTTAAACTCTGACCTGTAAAAAATAGATTTTTCAACTTCGTTTTTGGTGATAAAAATGACTTCATCGGACTATTAGCATCCTTAACATATCCATACATTGAGCCTCTATTTACACCGATATAATCTCTGTAAGATAAAGGTGTTGATGCGTGTACAGATTGAATACATTCTCTAATATTTGGAAATTTTTTTTCTAGCTCAACAAGTATTATCTCAATTTTTCCAGCCTTAAAGTTTTCATACGATTCTCCTCTATCATTTTTATCAACAATAGTATTAAAGGTGTTTTCCCAAGGTTTGACCTCATCAAAATTCATATAACTAATTACAGTCATATTCTCTGCCCATTTATTAATACCTTTCTTAGCACTCATAGATACCCAATAACCTTCAGGCCAACTTTCTTGAGTGTATTCTTGAGCTGTCCATACTTTTTTATAATCTTTAAAATGATAATTATTATAATTGAGATATGGAAAAGATTGAGGCTTAAAAACTATATAAATGCTAAAAGCTGAAATAATACTTTCTATATTATTGATACGATTTACATACGATTTTCTCAATCTATTATCGCCTAACATTTTAATAGTATGTTTGGGTTCAATATTAGAAATAAATAAATCTGCATGAACCTCTGTCCCTTTTTTAATAATTACTGAAGTTAATTTATCACCTTCAAAACCAAATTGAGTTACTTCCCTCCTCTTGTAAACTTCACCACCAAACTCTCTTAATTTTTTAATCAATAATTTTGCTATTTGACCTCCACCGTTTATACATCTATAAGAGCTTTGTATATATGAATTTACGGATAGAGCATGGACATATAGTGGTGTTTTATCTTTATCTCCTGCATATAAAAAGTTAGAACCCGCCAGTACAGATTTTAATTTTTCATTTGTGGTAATGCTATCTAAATAATCGCTTATTTTTAAAGATAACAACTCTGTATTTTCATAAAATACGGATCTAGGCTGTAAATTATATAAAGGAAAACTATTACAAGTTTCAATTAACTTATTACAATATATACGTATTGCTTTTGCTTCGTCAGGAAATTGTTCTATTAATTTATTGGCAAAATTATCATAGCCTTGTGCATGCGGATATTCAATTTCGTCACCTTCAAAAGTAATGACATCAAATTTATCTATATCTAATTTTTTAAGTTTTAAGTCATCCATAATACCCAAATACTTAAAATATTGGTACAAGTTCTGACCTTTTTCTAGCCCTCCAATATAATGAACACCTGTATCAAAAATAGTTTTGTCTCTGGCAAAAATTTGTAAGTTACCACCGTATTGATTATTTTTTTCGAGTACACAGACACTTCTGCCTTCTCTTGCCAAAATATTTGCTGAAACGAGACCGCCTAAACCGCTTCCAATAATAACAACATCGTATTTTTCTTTCACTTAGACCTTTTTTAGGTGGATTATATTCGTTTCATTATTATATCGATTGAATCCTCTTTCGCTAAAATAATCTTTAAACTTTTCATTATCAATTAATATTACTTCTCTAAGCTCAACCGGTAATGGGTTTTTTAATTCTGATATTAGTTTTTTTGAGCCTGATGAAATAATTAAAATAGTTGTTTTTTTAGTAATAAGCTTATCAATAGTCTGAACATAGTTAACTTTTCTATGCATTGTTGTGTAACAATTTGAAGCAATTATTTGTTTTTCATCATCATCTATAAAAGTAGTTATTTTTCTATCAATTGAACGCGATACTAATAATATGTCTAATTGCCCATAATTATCTGCAAGATGAGAAATTTCTGCTTTTAGCGGGAGTATATCAGCAACAGTTTTATACAACTCTTTATTTTGATTATAATCATCTTTAATTATCTGAAGTAATTTGTACCCTTTATACTGATAATTACTTAACAAAATACCCTTAAAATAACCGACTTGCTCAATTTCATTACGAAATTTATTGAATTCATCTTTATAAAAAGATCCTATTTTCTTGGTCTGCTCTCTATCGGAATCACCATAACTTGTATCATTATATTTAATTCTTTTACCAATTTTAACGGTTAGGCTACCATCATAAATAATAATATCTCTTTTTGGCAGTACTTCAGAATTACCATGTAAATACATTGGTAATATATCTAACTCTAATTTATTGGCTAAGAAGAAAGCGCCTTTATGAAATCTACCGATCTTATTTGTAAAAGAACGGCGCGCTTCAGGAAACACAACCAAGCAATAACCTTGATTTATTTTTTCTTTTAAGTGATCTAAACTACCATCTACCCCACTCGAAACAGGATAAAAACCAACAACCTTGGCCAATAAACCAAAAACAGGTGATTTATATACCCAGTCGTTAACTAAATAAATTACATTGGGTGTTGCTAAACCAATTGTTAATGTGTCTAAAAATGAAACGTGATTAGAAATGATAATTGCAGGCTTTTCAAAAGTTTCATTATTAGGATTGATCACTTCTTTCTTTACAAAAGGATTACCATACAACACTGCCGTTACCAATTTAGCTATAGCATTGTGCAACCATTTCATTTTCTTCTTTTTAGAAATAGGTAATATTCTTAAAATAGTGACACTAAATAATGATAATAGCATGCCTCCTACTCCATAAAAAGTAAATAAGACCATTGCATGTAAAAAGGTTCTAACACGTAATGGAGCTAAGGCTTTTTTAGTACGACCTGTAACGAAAAATCTAAATAATAATGGTTGAATTGTAAAAGCAACAAATACGGCTGACAAAATACCAATAATAGAAACAATTGAGACGGATTTTAATGCAGGGTGTTTTGCAAAGATCAAAGCACCTACACCTAAAATTGTAGTAATTACTGATAATAGTATTGAAGTTTTATAAGTTTTTAACTCTTTAACTCCATATTTATATTCTTTAAGTAATCCGTTGGTAATAAAAATGCTATAGTCAATACCCAAACCGAAAATAAATGTTGAAATTATAATATTAAAAATATTGAATTCTGTACCTAACAGTCCCATTACGCCTATGGTAATAACCCATGTTAAAGCAATTGGAATGATTGTAATTAATGTCAATTCAATATTTCTAAAAAATAATAGTAGAATAATTACAACAGCAATTAATGAATAAACAATTAATTTATTGAAATCATCTTTTAAATTCCCTAAAAAGGTTTCATTCATATGCTGCCTGTCTATAACAACTGTTTGAGGTATACTGTCAAATTTATCAACAACCATTTTAAGATTATCACTCTTCACTTTAACCAACGAAACAGCAGTTGCAAAATCATTACTCTTTGTTGAGACAAATTCATCTACAAACAACATTTTAAGTTTTCTATACTCACTAATGGGTATTGATTTAAAGTCAGAATCTAACAATGCATAAAACTTTTTAAAAGTTGTTGGTTTAAATCCTACTTCTATACCGTTTTTTACTAACTCTTCTTGAAGTGATTCTTTTTTTGTGCTTGTCCAGAAATTGTTCCAACGATTCATTTTTTCTTGTTGTAGTTTCTGTGATAAAACTATTGACCCTATAGAGCTAAAGCTTATAATATCATTTTTTTGTTTAAGCGTATTTAAAGTTTTAAATATGGAATCATTATGTTGAAGTGCTTCATCAACCGTATTTCCATACGTAGTCACATAAATTGATTTTGAAGCCATATTAGTTAGTTTATCCAACTTTTTTTCAGTCGTTTTTAAAGCTTCCGTTTGAAAATTTATTTTAGAAATGTCTTTTTCAAAAATTACATTTCTGTATGTAAATAGGCTCATTAAAAAAATCAATACAAATCCTATAACTAAATATTTATTCTTGCTAAATCTATAAGATGCTATTTTATCTATTATTGTTTCTCGTTGTTTAGATTTATTACCTTTAACAGTATAAGCCTGTGGTATGAACAACAATGCAAAAACTGAAGCACTAATAACACTTACAGCGGCAAAAATACCTAGATCTTGTAATGCTTCTGATTTTAAAAACAGCAGACAAAGAAATGCAACAGCCGTAGTTATACTACTCATTAAAATTGGCTTGGTAACATCTTTATACAATGTATTTACATTATTATTATTTCTAAAATGCGTTAAAACATGTAGTGAATAATCTAGCGTAATACCCAATAATACTGAACCTATACCTAGTGAAATGGCTGATATTTTTTGTTTGATAAAAAAAAGTACTGCAATGGCAACTAAGGCTCCAAAAATAGTAGGTATAAATAAAATAATAGGGACTAATAATTTTCTGTAGAAAAAAAT
This sequence comes from Flavobacteriaceae bacterium, assembly GCA_021648445.1. Taxonomy (GTDB): domain Bacteria; phylum Bacteroidota; class Bacteroidia; order Flavobacteriales; family Flavobacteriaceae; genus Aureibaculum. Next base: position 25,760 of record JAKISU010000006.1, on the reverse strand, counting down.
TAAAATAAGTAATAAAATTGATAATGCAATGCTGATAGTAAATTGAATATCATGTTTTATTTGATTGGCATTTGCAACTGCAATAACAGTTGATCCATAGTACTCACTCGAAACCTCGTTTTTAAATTTTTGATTTAATCGTTCTTGAATTTCATATAATTTATCTACAAAAATGGTATTGCCATCCGTTTCATTAGCTGCTAACTTAGGTATAATAAACAGTAATAGGTTTTTACTGTCTTTAGTTATTATAAACCCATTATGAATAGTAAAACTATCATCGATTTTTAATTGCTGTAATTTTTTTAATCCTAAAAAGGATAAACCTAACGGGTCTTTTAAAATGGTTTCTTTAGCAATAATACCTGTAGGAGAAATAAGTGTTCTATAATTGACTTCTATTAATTGCTTAATACTGTCTTTAACAATTCGGTTGGTTATGGTTTTGTAATCGGTCTCATCTAAAAACAATGGTATATTTTGATAAATAAAATCGAGTGTTTCACTAATTTCTGTATCTTCTATCTCTCCTTGAATTTCGCTTATATAAGAGCTACAATTGGTTCTTAAACTATCTATAAACTCAGAAGCATATTGCGTTAAATTATCTTCATTATTCTCTTTACCTGTTTCGAGATAAACTATAATTTTATCAGCAAAATTTACATGTTCTAAAACTTTACTTGTGATATTCGATTTTTCTGAAGAAGGAATCAACTTTGTAATATCTTCTTCAAACTGTAGTTTCGATGCTATAAAACCCAATAACAAAAAGAGGATTAACAGCAAGCCAAAACCTAGCACTTTCTTTTTATGGAATGTATTGTATATCTGAATAAAAAAATTATCCATTCTTTATCAGGATTTTATTTTTACTTGTCAAACTTAAAATTATATATCCTAATAAGCCAAACAATATAGACAAACATGTTGCTAATATAAAGCTGCCTATGATATATTGAAGTAAATGCGCTGTAATATCAAAATCACTATCTATTTGATGTAATTGAAAACTGACCTTGTGACCTAAAATAAATCCCCCTATTTTTAAACTTCCGTAAATTATAAAAGGAATAAATAGTGGAAAACTAATATTTGAAAAAGCAAAACTAATCACCTTATTCAGTTTAAAAGCTACTGCTAAAAAAATGGATAAAATGGAATGTAATCCCCAAAGCGGAGTCAAACCGATAAAAATACCTAAGGCTATTGATAATGATTTTTTAAGGTTTGAATCTGTACTGCCCAATAAGTCTTCACGAAGAAAACGTTTGAATCCTTTTTGCTTGTATTTTCTAAAAAAATCTCGAGGTTTTATATACAATAAAGCGATGATTAACAACCAAGTATTTACAAGGCTAATACGGACGAAGTCTTTAAAGGGTCTATAATGTGAAACTCTCTCAGATGGATCATATAATACTCTAATTGGGATGCTCTTTACTTCAATTCCTTTCCATGAAGCTTTTACAATCACTTCTATTTCAAATTCAAACTTTGTAGTATAAAACTTCATTTTACTGAGCTCTTTTACAGGATATAATCGAAATCCTGATTGTGTATCTTGAAGTTTATGACCGGTTTCTGCCCAAAACCAAAAATTTGAAAATTTATTGGCAAAACTATTTTTTTTAGGCATTCCTTTTGCGTTCAAATCTCTTGAACCAATTAGTAGCAGATTTTTATTTACGGATTCTTCTAATTCATCAATAAATAGTGGAATATCATCAGGATAATGCTGCCCGTCAGAATCTATAGTGATGGCATATTCAAAACCTAATTCAGTAGCTTTTTTAAAACCTAAACGCAAAGCATTGCCTTTGCCTTGGTTCTTCCTTAAATGTATTTGATCTAATTCTTTATATTCTGATAGAATTGTAGAAGTGGTATCTGTTGAGCCATCATTAATGATAATGATGTTATTTGTGAACTTTAGAACACCGTCAATAACTCGTTTTAATGTTTTATAATTATTATAGGTCGGTATAATTATGCAACATCTCAAATCGTCCATTCTTTTTGCTATATCTAACAATTCACTCACGAAACTAAATTCCTTTAAAGCTCCGAAATTACATTTTTTTCTTCGATTGAGAATGATTTAGATTGCAAAACAAATCCTTTAATATATGTCTGTAAATTACTATCCTTAACATTTTTTAATTGATTATAGATAAAAGATTTATCTTCATTAATATGCTCTTTATATTTTAAAAATTTAGGTGTTTTTTCCTGAATAGTTAAGCGTATAAAACGAAGCTCAATGTTTTTAGGATTTTTCGAAATAATAAATTCTAGCAATTCTTTTCCTTCTTTAAAATACCCTTTTTTAGTTTTTACTCCTTTACTGTTTTTAGCCAATAAAGTTAAAGAAGCAGCTTTATAACCTACTAAAACAGCATTATCTGTTTTTTTAATGGTTTCTAGTTCTTTAACTAATTGCAATGTTATTTTTTGTGAATTAGGTGCTTCTTTATATAATTCTCTTATTTCAGAAATTGAAGGATTTGAGAGAAAAAAGCTAAAAAATGATATGTATATAATTTGTTTTAACATAGTTCAATCTTAATTTAATACCAATTTAACCATAAAACAAGTCAAATAAATCGTTTCTTTTCCACTTATTTTTCGTTAAAAAAAGAAATAATAACTTAAGCTATGCTTTATTTTTTTGCCTTATCTAAGCAAAAAATAATTCAATTTATTTCTGACAGGTTTTATAATCAAATTGGTATAACTGAGTAAAATAATTTGTTGATTCAATCAGTATTGAGTTTAAATTCTGTTCATATTATTTAGGGTAGTTAACATAATTTTAATAAAACTAAAAATGTAAATCTTATAAAGCATATACATACTTTAAAGTCGTTTTGTCATTCCTGCGGAGGCAGGAATCTATACTATTCGTTTTTATGGATTCCTGCCTCCGCAGGAATGACAATGTTCTTCAAAAAAAATATATAATATGAATGATAATCAATATTTCAAACATTAAACTACTTTATATGTTCCATTAAATTTTAATGCCATTGTATCTTCAAATTTTGTAATATTTTTTACTTTAATCGTGTTATCTTCTTCGGTAATTTTTAGTTCTAGTGTAAGGTCTGCATGTATTTCAGGATTGATCAATAACATAAACTTAACATTATTAGATCTCTCCATAAATAATTCAACATTCAGTGCTTGTTCAGTCAATTCTTTTACAATTTGAATCATACAAACTCCGGGCATTACCGGATTATCAGGAAAATGTCCTTTAAAAATTTCATGTTCTTTATTTAAATGAATAGATGCATTTAAAATAGTATCCTCTTTTTTAAAGGATGTAATTTTATATAGATCTTTTAGTAACATTAATTATTTCAATTTTTACAAAAATAGAGTTTCTTTTTTTAAATAATGTATTATTTAAAATGCAATGAATATAACAAAATCAATAACCTTTCGACTTTAGTTTATCTTAAGAGAATACGAAAGGCTCAAGGGGACAGTATTAAACTTAAATAACTTTAATTATTATCCAAATAATTCAGTGTTATTTTCAATTTTATACTCTTATGTGCTATTAAAATTTTCTTTGCAAGTTTTCCATCTATATTATTAAAAATAATAATTACTTTTTCTTTTGTTTTTGAGGTGTTTATCAGCTTTTCTAAATCCGCTGTTTTATTATTTATAAAGTAAAAATTGAATCGTTTTTTATTTTGAGATTGATAGATAGTATAGTCAGCGTTTTTATATTCCTTTGTAACACTAATTTGTTCATTCAACAATAATTGAAAATCTTTTTTAAGTGTATTGACTATCATTTTTCTATTTAACTCTTCTAAAATAGAGTTTACCTTAAAATTATCATTTTGAAACTCGAAATCGAAAACCTTACTACCAAACTCAGTTGTGAGTACTACTCTATGATGTGATTTGTCAATTTTTTTTATAATTAGTATTCCACCAAAGTAATTACCATATACATCAATTTTACTTTTATAGACATAGTCTGTATTTGTATTAGAAAAATAAAGATTTTGATATTCAGCTTTGACAATTGGTGCTCTAACCAAGTTTTTTGTTGTAACTAATGTACAAGAAGTTAAACTAAGTAACATAATTAGTGTTATCTGGTAAAGACTTAAGACCGCTTTGCTATAAGACATAAGACGCTAGGCTTATACTTTAAAAATTATTAATAAAGAAATTTCTTGAAACTTAGTTTGTAAAAACTTCATCTTTTAATGGTATATTATCTTGTCTATTTTTAAATAGTATTTGTGTATAATCGTCTGAAGGTTCAACCATTTTTACTTCTGTAACATGTAATTTACGCTTATCGAAATGTAATATAAATTCCTTTATATATTTACTTAAATTTTTATCTTTTGAAGTAAACTTTACAACATAAAAACTATCTGTTTTATAATATGAAATATCAAATTCATTATCATCAAACAGATTACCACTAACGCTATTCACAATTAGATGGTTTAATTTTTTAAACATCTTACTTGAACCAATTTTCACATCACTTTTTTTACCATCATCATTAATCAGTAATTGATCTTCTTTAAAAATAACACTGTATTTATACGGATCTGTATATTCCCATTTAATTAAATTAGGAGCTTTAAATGACATTTTTCCTGAAGTTTTAATATCATTTGATAAAAATTCAAGGTGTTTATACTGCGTAAAATCACTTAAGATTGTTTTTGTATTATTTGCTATTGTTTTTACCCTTGATTTAAAAATATCAATTTCTGCCTGACTCATTTGAGTTTGTTGAGCATGTACACTAACAATAATTAGTAAACTATATATGTAAAATATAAATTTATGCATAGGCATCTATATTAAATAATGTATCAACTGTACTAATTTCAAATTTATTTTCCTGTAAAAATAACAACAATTGTTCCAAAACGTTTATTGTCCTTTCATTTGTATCATGTAACAATATAACATCACCTGATTTTAGATGTTTTGTAATTCTATTAAAGATTTTATTTTCATCTTTAATTACAGTATCTAAAGATCTAACATTCCAACCAATTACATGATGCTTCGTTTGCTTTAAAGCTTTGCTAATTGACGGATTTGTAACTCCAAAAGGGGGTCTGAACAATTTCATTTCTTTGCCTATCAAATTCTGAGATAGCTTATTTGTCTTTATAATTTCTTCAATAACTACTGATTTAGAAAAGAATCCGAAATTATTTGAATGTGTATATGAATGGTTTCCAATACTATGACCTTCTTCAATAATTTGTTTGAATACTATTGGATTTGCTTCTATATTTTTTCCGATACAAAAAAAAGTGGCTTTGGCATTGTACTTTTTCAATAAGGCAAGTATTTTGGGTGTAACAATCTCATTAGGTCCATCATCAAAAGTAATCGCTACTTTCTTTCCTGAAATAGTTGGGTTTGAATTATAAGCATTCAAATGATAATTCCATAATATGTTAAAAGAACCTATTGCAGTAATGCAAAACCAACTTAGAAAAAGCAAACCATATATATAGTTAGGAAAATCAATTGCTCTATTCAAAACCAACAAAACAATAGCTAAAAAAAAGAAAATGCTATTTACTAACCTAAATTTTAACATGACTGTATTAAAACCAAACTATGATTCTTACCTCTATACTGATTATACAATAAGATATTTTTATATGTTTTCACCTCTTTAATATTCATCTTTAAAACATCAGGGACTTGTTGGTTCTTTAAAATTTTTGAAGCTATCCAAAATCCAAATGAAGATGCTGTACTAAACTCTCCACTTAAGTGTTTATAATACAGCTGTTGTGTATCTGCAAAAATAGTTGTTTGCAATTCTTTATAATAGTCATCATAATCAACGTCACCATTATTTCCTAAAACAACAGCATCAATATCCTTACTAGACACGTTATTTTGGTCTAAAAAATTATGAACTCTATTTTGTAATGCTTCAATAGACAGGTCGCTTATTATCTCAACATCAATAAATTGCGCATAGGTACTTTCTTGTTTTTTGTCTGATAGCACAAAAAATGCAGCACCTTCCGCAAATATACTTCCGCTAGTCTTAGAATCTAGTAATTTTGATGTATCAATCTCTCCATCTTTTACATGATGAACTAACTCATGGTATTTGGTTGTAATGGGACCCAATTCGTCTATTCCTCCTACTAAAATAGTAGAAGCCTCCTCTTCATTCAACATTAATTGAGCATCTATCAAACAAGACTCAAAAGATACAGCAGCATGTACATAGGTAAAATTATAAGCGTTGCACTTTAATCCTAATGCCACTTGAGCACCAACCGTATTATGTGTTGATTGAATAAATGATGTTGGTGTTAAGTACTCTTCGTCATTGTCAATAATGGCTGCCAGAAATTTTTCTGAATCTATCAAACATCCCATACCTGTTCCTGTAATAATAGCATCCGGTGATTCAACAGCAGCTTCTTTTAAGGCTAAATTTGAAGCTACAACACCCATTTTTACACCTTTAGCCATTCTTCTGGCTGCGACAGGCGGTATATACGCTTTATAATTAGGTGGAATAACAGGTATTACATTTTTATCATATATAACTACTTCATCTAAAAACTGAGTTTGATCAGAAGTGTGTTGTATTGAAATGCATCCAACGCTATTTATATAACAATGACTCATTTAGAAAATATTAATGTAGAACAATTGCCCCCGAAACCAAAAGAATTAGAAAGCACATGTGTTATCTCTTTCTCTTTTATAGTTGTAACCGGAACAATTCCTGTTTCTTCAATAGCGGTCTTAAAATTTAGGTTCGGAAAAATAATATTATGTTGTATTGCTAATATAGCATATACTGCCTCAATTGCTGCTGCGGCAGCTAAAGTATGTCCTGTAAATGCTTTTGTAGAACTTATATCAGGAATATTATCAGCAAAAACTCTTCTAATTGCTTTACTTTCTGATAGGTCGTTATTAGAGGTTGCTGTGCCATGTGCATTGATATAATCTATCTGTTCAGGTTTTAATCCTGAAATTTTTAATGCTTTTTGCATTGCCAATGTTGCTCCATCACCATTTTCTGAAGATGCTGTTTGATGAAAAGCATCATTGGAGTTTCCATAACCGGAAACATAGGCCAATACTTTTTTATTATTATTTTTAACTATTTTATCAGATTCTAATACCAAAAAAGCTGCTGCCTCTCCTAAATTTAATCCTTTTCTGTTTTCGTCAAACGGAGCACAATCTGTATCAGATAATATCATCAACGATTTGAATCCGTTAATAGTGAATTTAGATAAACAATCTGAACCTCCAACCACTACTCTATCTAACTTTCCGGCTTTTATCAATCGTGCGCCTAACATAATAGCATTGGCTGAAGAAGAACATGCAGTACTGATCGTAGTAACAAAATCAGTAATTCCTAATTGTGCAGCTATTTTCTGAGTTGAGTCTCCTGCATGATGTCCTTCAATATATTTACGATTCTTTTTATCAGTTAAATACTCATAAAAATATTGTTCAGTCTTATCCATACCTCCAACACTGGTTGCAGATATCAATCCTGTTCTACAATCAAAACCTTCATTAATAGTTGCATTAGTTATAGCTTGTTTAGCAGCAATTACACCTAATAATGCTGTTCTGGAATAGTTATTAGATTCAGGTAAATTTAGCTGACGGATAAGTTCGTCATTACTAAAGGAAATTTCACCAACCTTGATAACGTCTTTATGACGTGTCTTTATTTTTGAAATTTTAGAGATCCCATTTTTACTTTGTACTAACGAATTATAATTTTCTTCAACAGTATTTCCTATTGAAGAAATAATTCCCATACCGGTAATGGCAACTCCTTTATTCATCTATTTTGTTCTATGTTCTGCAATATAATCAGCCATTACTTCAATAGATTTGAATATTTTTTTCCCTTCTTTAGGGTCGGTCAATTTAATTCCATAATCTTTATCTAGCATTACAATTAACTCAAGCGCATCAATTGAATCTAAGCCTAATCCATCACCAAAAAGAGAGTCGTCATCTTCTATTTCTTCTATTGCTACATCTTCTAAATTCAATTGCTCTATGATCTTTTCTTTTAACTCTTGCTTTAATCCTTCCATTAATTTAATTTTAATTGATATAATTTGGTTATTTCTTTTGTTGTATGCTTAATTGTTCCTTCTTTAGACACTAAATATAAGAATGCCTCATACTGTTTATCATCAAACTCAACCCATCCACAAAGAACTTCATTTGCTTTATTTGTCAATAATAAGCTACTCGTATAAGCAAACAAATGTTGTGCATTAAAGCTGTCAAAGATAAAAAAACTATTTTCAGAATACAGCTTATGTTTAATACTAATTTCGCCAATACAAATGTTTGGTAGTGTATATACAAAAACGGCAGGACTTGGATAATAACTCTCTTTATTCTGAATAGATTCCTGATATTTTCTATCTGTGTCTAAACTGGAAGATCTGTTAGAAAATATAATAGCGATATTGTTATCTATTTCTGTATCTAAATCTTCATTTTTCAATAAAATATCTGCTGCTAAAAAAGCTAATTTACTTAAATTATCCATTTTAAAAAACTTTGGATAATTTGTCTCTACAGCTTTGTATGCAGTTTTTATAAATTCTGGAAATCCTTTAGTTTCGTTTTGGTAAATTATAGAACCATTTAAAGAAACTGTATTGTTCTTAATATGACAAAATGATTTTATATGATATGCAGTATCTACCACGTTCTACTTCTTTTTACAAACTAATATGGTATGATAATCGCCAACACTTATATCTTCTTTAATCATCATTCCTGCCTTATCAACTAATTCTATCAACTCTGAAGCTTTATACATTTTACTGTTACCGTTTGCCATTACTGTAAAATATATTGAGGTGGCTTCTAAAATAAACTTTGCATTATCAAACTTTTGCCTATCTGTATAGGTTTCCATAATTAATAACTCGGTTTTATCATCCATAGATGCTACACAGGTCATTAATATTTTTAGAATTTCTTCTTTAGAAAAACAATCTAAAAACTGACTCATCCATATAACATCTGCTCCTTTAGGAATTTGCAGGTCGTCCTTTAACCAATCTATTTCATATCCGGAAACTCTATTCTCAAAAGATTCACTTTTAATATTGGCTAGTGCTTTATTTAATTGACCCGGCAAATCAATTATTTTTATGGAAACATCATTATTGTAATTACAACTACTTATCGCGAATTTTCCTGTATTACCGCCAATATCAAATATTAATTTCGGATTGCTTCTAAAAACTATTTTTAAAGCATCATTAAATACGTCATCAGAATAATGATGATCAAATTCAAACCAAGATTTTTGTACTTCGGGAGTTAATTGAGATAGACCTTCATAAATAGTATTCCAATCACCTAATTCTTTTAGACCTTCTGGTTTACCCGTTTTTATAGATTCATTTAAATGGTATAATCCTTTATAGCAAACATCATTTGTGAAATTTATGTTGACATCAACTGTTTCGTTATAATTTAGAAAATAACCAATTTTAGTTAGTTCGTATTTATTTTCATCATTTTTACTGACTATATCACTACTTTCAGCTATTTCTAACAATACGCCTATTCCATAGGTACTAATTGATAATTCTTTTGAAATTTCTTCTATTGTAATTCCGCCTTTTTTTCTTCTCGCAAAAATAAGATCAAAAATACCTAGTTTTCTTAATGAAACTGTCGTTTGAAATACAAAAGGTGCATAAGCAATTTTTTGTGCTTCCTGTATTGCATCTATAGCTCTTAATGATTTATTTGGCATACTAATTCTTTTATTAATTCTTTATTTTTTTTAAATAATACGGCTGTATTACATCCTCCAAAACCTGAAGCTGTTTTTAAGAAAGTAGTTAACTCTTTACTTTCATTTTTTTTAATCACATTTACTTTTTGTGAAACACCTAATTCATCAAAACCTAAAGAAGTGTACAAGACATTATTAAACAATGATTGCATACCTATGACGGTTTCTAGCAACCCGGAAGCTCCTAATGTATGTCCGTAATACCCTTTTAAACTGTTGAGCGGTACATTGCCCAATTCCATTCTATTTATAGCAATAGCTTCCATTTCATCATTAAATGGAGTTGCTGTGCCATGCGCTGAAATGTAATCAATGGTATTTGGTTGGATCTTTGCTTCTGTAAAAGCAGCTAACATACTTCTATACAGACCTTCACCGGTACGAGAAGGACCTGAAATATGATTTGCATCATTGCAAGAACTATCTCCTAGTATTTTAACAGCATCATCAGATATAAAATCTTTATTAGAAGTAACTAGAACTGAAGCAGCTGCTTCACCAATAGTTATTCCTGTTCTATTTTTTGAAAATGGTTTGCATGGTTTTTCACTAATAGCCTGAAACGAATTGAATCCCGATAGAATAAACTCTGAAACTACATCTCCGCTAACAATTAATGCATTCTCATAAACTCTGCTTTGTATCAAACGTTTTGCAATTGCAATGGATAAAATACCTGATACACAAGCATTCGATACAACAATTGCTTCATTTTCAAAACCAAAAAAATGTTGAATCTGCTTCCCTAATTCTGGTAAATAAGCTCTTTCTTTCGAAAATTCTGATTCAGAATCAAGCGCATCAACATTCCCTTTGGTGGTAGAAATAATTAGTGCAGTCTTTTTATCTAGTGATACTTTAGATTGTTGAATAACATCGTTTAGTGACAAGATCATCATCTTTTCTAAACGAGTATATTTTTTGATATTTCCAATTTTTTCAAAAGCATCATCTAGTTCATTGGTATCAATTATGGCAGCATAAAATGGTGTTTTTATCACTTTTTTATTGATATGCTTTTTAATACCGGATATTCCTTTTGAAACATTTTTAATATTAGACAAGGTATTAAACCCTAAAACGGAAACAATATTATTATATGAAACAAAAACATCCATCATTATATTATTCTAACAAACGCATTTTTCGTTTCCAATCTTCAAAAAATTTGGGTTGTGTCAATGATAATTCTCCATCATCATCAACAAAGACCTGTACCGTTTCTCCTGTACATACTACTTTCCCTTCAGGGTTAAAGATCTCATATTTAAAAATCATTTTTGCAGCTAATGTATCAATAAAAGTAGTTTTGATTTTAGCAATTTCGCCATATTTTAAAGGCAATTTATGTTCACATATTGATCTTACTATTGGTGTTGTAAATCCATTTTTTTTTATTTCTAAATATGAAATATTATGCGCTCTGCCAAAGGCTTCCCGTCCGTCTTCAAAATAGGTAATATAATAGCCATGCCAAACAATACCTAAAGGGTCAGTTTCATTAAAACGAACTCGAATAGTTGATTCAAAGCTAATTGTATTCACATTTTTGTATTTAAGATTTTGTGTCAAATATAGTTGGTAATCAAATTAATATTCTTTTGATATATCTAAACTGCTCTCTTTTTTTTATCATAAAATATTGAAATAGCAACGGTTATTATAAAAAATAGGAATAATAGTCCTATTTCCGGTAATACTTCTACAATACCACCATGACGTAAAAATACATCGTAAAAAGCATTTAAGCCCCAACTCATTGGAGATATATTAGATAATGTTTGCATAAATTGAGGCATCATAAATACCGGAACCCAAACGCCTCCAATTGCTGCTAAAATAACAACAGCAGTAGCACCAAACGGTGGCGCTTGCTCATAAGTTTTAGCCAATGTACCTAATAAAATTCCAAAGCCTATTGCCGCTAAGCCAGAGAATAATGCTACTAAAAACAATACGATGAAATTTGATCCTACTTCTAAAGTTGCTAATCCTAAATACGGAAATATAAATACACCAATGGCAAGCATTAATAAGAATTGTATTAAACAAACTATTAAATAAGTAATTATTTTACCGCCTAAAACTGTAGCATATGATACAGGGTTTGTTCTTAATCGCACAAAAGTACCTTGACTTTTCTCTTTTACAACATTAATTGATAATGGAATTACAATAAAGAAAATAGCAAAAAGCGTCCATGCCGGTACATTGTGTTGCGTTGAATTAGGAAATATATCTTCGCCTCCTTCTTTGGGATTTATTTCTTTAAATGTTATGAAATTACCCTCATCCAATGAAGAGTCATTCTCTACTCCATCTTCACTAAACTCTTCTTGAAAAGCACTATAAATTGACTTCGATTCTATTTTGGCTATCATTTTATCAATACTGTTCATTACAGCATTTTTAAATGTTTTCTGTGAAGCCGGGTCAAAATATAGTTTAATTTCTTTAGCAGAAATAAGCTCTTTATTTCTCAAAGTATCTTCTTCTACGCCTAATTCACTTAAAATTTTTGAAACATTTTGTGAAACTTTCCTCTGTAAATCAATCGTAATATCTTTTGGAATAATTACAACTAATTGGTATTTGCCTTTTAACACCGCTGTTCTTGCAAGCTCTTCAGTTAGATCAATATTGTCTTTTTGCGTTATGATCTCAAAAATATCACTCTCTTCTAAGTTATTTTGAATTGTTTTTGACAAATCACCTTTATCATTATCAACAAAAAGAATCGGTATCTTAACATTGTTCATTATCTTGAATGAACTATCTTGAATCAATGTTACAGTTATGATCAACACTAAAGGCATGACAAATAAAATTGCCAATCCGCCAAGATCTCTTACCAATAATAACATTTCTTTATATGCCGACATTAATAACTTACGCATGGTCTCTTAGTGCTAGCCCTGTTAATGAAATAAATACATCTTCTAAATTATGTGCATCAACTGTACTCTCAATTAAAGACGAAGGTGTACCTTTAGAAATAATAATACCCTTATCTAATATAGCTACTCTGGTGCAAAATTCTTGGGCTTCGGTTAAATGATGTGAAGTATACACTATTGTAGTTCCGTTATTATTCAATTCTTTTAAATGGTCAATAATTACTTTTTTAGATTGCACATCAACGCCTACAGTAGGTTCATCTAAAAATAATATCTTAGGATTGTGTAAAATACCGGCAATAAGATTGATTCTTCTTTTCATACCTCCTGAAAAAGTATCTACTCTTTTGTGTGCAAATTTTGTTAATCCGAGACGTTCTAGGTTTTCTGATACAACTTGTTTTAATTGCTTACCAAATAAGCCATACATACAACCAAAATACATCAAATTTTCATAAGCAGTAAGTGTAGGGTACAATGCGTATTCTTGTGGTACTACGCCAATTAATTGTTTTATTTTTTTACTGTTTTGTTTGAATGATAAATCATTAATTGTTAAACTGCCGGAAGTCGGTTTTAACAAACCACAAAGCATTGATATCAATGTAGTTTTACCAGCTCCGTTTGGTCCTAATAATCCAATTATTTCTCCTTCAGCAATTGACAGACTTAATTGTTGAATTGAGTATTCATCAGCTCCTTTATACTTTTTGGATATCTCTTGAATATGTATTATAGAAGAACTCATAAGTTAAATCGCCTTTTTTAATTTTTTAAAGAAATTTTCTTCTTTATCAGCAATAATTACGAGTTTATCAGCTACTTTATTATATCCATCTACTTCTGAACTTCTATTTTTATAGATACGTGAAGCATCTAACGCAAAATCACGCCATAGATCGCCAATTTGAGTAATTTCATGAGACAATTCTTTCAATTTAGGATTGCTTAGAATAACGGATGCTTCTTCTAAAAAAGCACCATATATAAAGCGGAATCCACCTCCGCCGGTACCAATTTCTTCCTGCATTCTTACTATTTGACCCAAATAATGATTTGCCTTTTTTGTACCTAATTTAACCGGCCATTTTCGAATTAATTTTGCCACTTTACGGATTCCTTTTACACCAACAATGGGTACAGGAGCCAGCATATCTCTACAAGTACTTTTAATTCCTTTTTTTATGGCTTTTTCTAAATCTAACTTTTCAGGATAATTTATAGGATAATACATATGTCCTTTAGGTGCAAAAGCGCCTTTAGCAAAACGTACTTTTTCCAATTCTTTTTCTGTTAAGGTAGTAACCTTTTCCATTACAGGATCGCTAATTAAATAGGTATTATCTTTTTTACCATAAACTACCATATTATGCGCATTAAAATGAAAACGATATTCATCAGGAAAATAGGTTAAATTATACACACCAACCTGTAAGCCAACCGGATTGTTATTTTTCAGCTCAGCATCTAAAGCTAATTGTGCCTTCTTTTCATCTCTAAATTTATAACGCTTTACTTTTATTTTTAAACGCTTACTAAAACGTTTAAAGATAAAACCGGGCATTGGTCTAAAACTTATTGCCGGAGCATAATTTACTTTTAAAAAAGGAATATATACAAAAAACAAACCTGAACCAATACCAAAAACCATAGGTTCACTAATATCATGCCCGTTGTGTTTTAATAAATTTGAAACTACTCCGTTTTCACAATGGGCAGATTGATTATGTGTAAAATCTATCTTCATTAGTTGCTTTGAATATTTTGTAATTGTGCTATTGATATATCAAAAACAGTAGCGTATTTATTTAAAATTTTAGTATTTAATTTTTCAAAAACTGAAGGTTTGAAATGCCTTTTTACTCGCCATTTCCACATACCGACATAACTAGCTAAAATAGAAAGATCCATCTTATGTACTTCCATATAATATTCAATAGGACTCGTTTGATTGTTTAAAACATTGGTCTTTGCTTTTTTAATACGCTCATTAATTTCTTGAATGGCATTATTTAAAGCTATAGTTTTAGGATTCCAGCCTGTACTATTTGCTGTAACATACTCTCCGTTTTCGTCAACAGCATAACAAAGTTCTCTAAAGCTGACAGACTCTAAATTACTTTTATCTTGAGGTACATCTTTTTTTTTCATACTTCTTGAATGAATAAATTCATTTCACAGTCAGCTAATAAAGTAGTTTTATTTTCAACTGTACACTTTATCGTACAAATACTATATGAATCGGTATCAAATCTAGAAACTAGAATAGCTTTTGTCGTAATTGTTTGTTTTACAATTGGCAAGCTATAAATATTTATTGATTTGATTACACTTATAAAGCCTATAACATCATTTGTTAAACCTTCAAAGTCATCTTCGGCAAAATAACTCTTCCCTACAATAGAAGAACAAGTTTGTGCTGCATTTTCTACCAATCCACATTCTGATAATATATTATCTGAAACAAAGATGCAATCAGGTTCAATTTTAAAAATAGTTTTTACTGTATCTTCATCAAAATCTGTAATATAATCTACCATAAGCATTGGAGCTCTATGCGGTAAAAACTTTTTTATATCAATATGTTTTTGCAAATTTTTCAATTATTTTGCTAAAACCGTTTTCATTTCGCCACAAGCTATTTCTTCATTATTCAGCTCTACGCTAATATTCACCAGCGTAACCTCCATTATTTCATGCAATATAGAAACAGTTGTTTTTATTTCATCACCCAACTTAGGTAGCTTTTTTATTTCAACTTTTTTTATTGAACCTATATAACCTGTGGGTGCCGGCAAATTTTTAAGAAAATATTGATAACCTGTATGCAGTGCAATTGTTTGAGCCATATGTTCAATTAAACCCGGCTCTGTAAATATTGTATTTTTTATGAAGATATTATTTCTCTGAATGGTTAATCCGGCTATAATTTTATCGTCAGAATACTGTATTAGCTTATCTACCATAACAAATGGCACTTTTTGAGGAATCAAATCTTCAATAGTTACATTGTCTAATATATCATCATTTGATTGATTCATTTAACAAACTGTTAGAAATGCATAAGCATAAGAGAATCTTGCACTTTCGGGTACTGACAATAATATTGTATCGCCTTTTACCAATTTACCGGAATTTACTAATTCTTCTAACATAATGTAAATTGAAGCCGCTCCAATATTACCAACTTTATCTAAATTTATAAACCAGTTTTTCCAAGGTATTTCAACATCTTGTCGTTTCATTTCATCATATAATCTTTCTTTGAAATAATAGGAAGAAATGTGTGGCAAATAATATGTTATATCTGTTGGGTTAATATTATGTTTGTTAATCGCTTTTTTTAAGCTATCAACTCCTTTTTCCAAAATATTACCGCTTAGTAATTTCACATCTTGCTTTATAGCAAAAATAGATTGCTTGCTCCATTCATCTATATCATATTCACTCCAAGCTTTTAAATAACCATTCTCTAATTTATCGCCTCCTGCATACATACAAGCTTCCATTTCATGAGCATACGAATAACCTTCCATCCATTCGATCTTTAACGGTAGTTCGCCATTCGGTTTATTTTCTAACAATACTGCTCCTGCTCCATCAGAAAGCATCCAACGTAAAAATTCT
This sequence comes from Flavobacteriaceae bacterium, assembly GCA_021648445.1. GTDB lineage: Bacteria > Bacteroidota > Bacteroidia > Flavobacteriales > Flavobacteriaceae > Aureibaculum. The sequence continues at coordinate 9,386 of JAKISU010000006.1, read as the reverse complement.
TTGTGAAAAGCAATGATCGGTTGTGCTTCTAATTCTTTTAGGTGGTTTACTTCATTATCAAAATTATTAGACTTTAACCATGATGAAACTCGCTCAGAACCAGTGCAAACAGCATTTTCAACTTGAATAGCCTTAATAGCTAAATAACCATATTTTAAAGCATTCATACCTGAACAACATGCGCCGGAAGGTGAGTTAATTTCAACATTTCCATTTTTTAAAAAACCATGAACCATAGCTGCATGTGATGGCAATATTTGATCAGGAGTTGAAGTGCCACATGAAAGTAATTCGATATCATTTATTGTGAAGTTATCTTCACATAATAATTCAATCGCTTCTTTAGTTAATTGAGCATTATTATGAGTAATATTGCCTTTATCATCAATGGCGTAATATCTGTTTTTAATTTGATTATTACGTAAAACAATTCGCTTTGCTCTAGAAGGTTTTCCGTTAACGCATCCAAGTTTTTCTTCCATTTCTTCATTAGAAACAGGTTCATTAGGTAAATATTTAGCAATTCTCGTTATGTAAACTTCGTTCATTAGTTGGTTGTACTACTTTGGTAATAGTAATATTCTTGGTTGTTGTCTATTTTAAGTTGACAGACATATAATACTCTTTTTCTTTTTTTATTTTACGCGTTAAAGGTAAATAAGTTATCAAAAATACAACAAATACTATAGGTGCAATTAACCAAATGGCAAATAATAGATAATAATTAAAAGCTTTTATCCATTTTCCTCTTTTTGGGTCTCCGGCTTTCCCTTTTTTAATAATTAAATTTGCCCACTTACCAAATAGAATATTAGCTCTTTTATCTACAAGAACCAGAAATGGTTTTATACGAACAGCATCTAATTCTAATAATTTATTTTGCAAATTAGCGTAGTCATTCTTTAAAAGATCACTTAAAATTGGTGTCCCAAATTTTACTGATTCGTCTATATCTTTTTGTGAAACACCCGGTTTAGGAAAAATACCTAAATAGCGTTCTTTCTTACCGCTAAACATCCATTTAGAGATGGTAATGACACTTATATGATTTATATTTCGATCAACTAGTGCAATATTACCTACTAATTTGGCTTGGTTTTCAAGAAGTAGTGATTTTATTTTCTCCTGAGCCATTATCCACATATTCCTACAACCAGTTATGGTTATAACCGGAGTATTATTTAAAACCTTTTTCGCACTATTAGATTTCAAAAATGAATTTATTGGGATAGATGGTGTTAAATACCAAACTTGATATGCTAAAATTATTAAATCGTATGTTTTATTTAACATTTCTCCTTTGGGTTCTTTTAATTCACAGGAGATTTGTAAAAATGATTCAGGAAAAGCATCAAAAAAAGCATCTTTTTTCCAAGGAAAATTATATGACTCAACCGGTTTAATTTGATGGTAAGTAACTGAAACTTGATCAGATGCTTCTAATTGTTTTACCACATTTTGTGCAATTTCTAATAATTGACCTGATTGAGTGTAATATATTACAAGTACATTTTTCACATGTTAAAATTTTAAATATTTTTTCTGATTAGTCCATATCTTCCCAAAAATCAAAATAATTAAACCATTGTAACGGATACTTATTTAATACCCTCTCCATGATCTTAGTGTATTCTTTTAAAAGACCTTGAGCATCTCTATTTTTAACTGTTGCAATACGAGTATATAAATGATAATGTTTATTGGTTTCTTTCATAACAAACACAAATGCAACGGGTACTTTTAATCTAGATGCTAATAAAAATGGTCCTGCAGGAAATTTAGCCTCTTTACCTAATAATTCTTCAGTTAAAAAACGAGTTTCTTCAAAATACCTATCACCTGTAAAGCATACTAATTCATTATTACTTAACGCAGTATTGATTTCAAATATATGTGAAAAATCTTCCTTTATTAGAATTAAATTAATATTAGATTTTTTAGCAACACTTTCTAAATATTCTTTAATATCACTATGCTCTGTATCTACAGTAATTATATTTATTTGTGAATTTATATCTATTTCTTTAAAAAAGAATTCTGCAATTTCAAAATTTCCAACGTGACCACTTATTAAAATAGCTCCTTGATTATTTTTGAGTAATTTTTTTAGTTCTTCGCCTCCGTCAAACTCATAAGTAAATTTATTTCTTAATCCTGAAGAAATGGCAATTTTATCAATAATTGTTTGACCAAATTTATAGTTACTTTGATAAACTTTGAAAATGCTTTTTATACTTGAATATTTTAACCGTTTTTTAAAGTAATAAAATGCTGCTTTGGTTCCTTTTGGAGAGAAAAAAAGAAAATAAAAAGCTACAAAATATAAAATGAAGTATGCAGAGCCTAGTCCTACTTTTTTTATAAAAAAAATAAAGATTTTATATCCTAAAACTGTTCCTCTTGACTTCCCTTCCCATTGAGCCATTTGCTAAAAATAAAAATTTTTGAATGTCTTCTGATTCTAATACCAATTTAATTTTATAGTGTCGTATAATTGAATTGAATTAATTTTTACAAGATTAAGGCAAAATATTTTAGCATAGCCCTTGTTATAGTCAATTATTTTAACGAAAATTTTGTGAAAATTAAACAATTTCAATGCGACATTATGATGTTAAATTGGTATAAGTACTCTAAATGGAATGCTTTTTCTGGCTACAAACTCCGAAATAAGTTCCGAAGAGCATTCTTTTTTAACCTAATTTTATTTCAATTAGGTCATAAAACTCTTGCATCGTTTTAGTCTTTATAAAATCTTCTCCTACTAATTTTATTCCAAAATTTTCTTCAATAGCTACAACTAGGTCAACAAAATCTAAACTATCTAATTCTAGCGTTTCTTTTAAATCAGCTTCCGGTTTAATATCATCAGCCTCAACTTCAAATTCATCTATAAGGAAATCATTTATTTTTTCAATGATATCTTCTTTCTTCATGTTCTTAAAATAATTATATCTTTTTTATTATCAATGCTGAGTTTGTTCCCCCAAACCCAAAAGAATTCGACAAAAATACATCAATTTTTTTATTTAGGGTTTTCTTAACTAAATTTAATTTAGCAGCATCTTCATCAGGAGTTTTTAAATTTATATTAGGTGCTATAAATGAGTGTTGCATCATTAACATTGAATAAATAACTTCACTTGCCCCTGCCATCCAGCATTCATGTCCGGTCATTGATTTTGTAGAACTAACATAAGGTCCTTTTTCTCCAAAAACATTAAAAATTGCTTTGGCTTCATTCGCATCACCAATGGGTGTTGAAGTAGCATGTGCATTTACATAATCTATGCTAGATGCCATAATTTCTGCATCATCAATTGCTTTTTGCATTGCTCTTGTAGGCCCCTCTGCTGTAGGAGTGGAAATATGATCGCCATTTGAAGAAAAACCATAACCAATTACTTCTCCTAAAATTGTGGCTCCTCTTTTAATTGCCGATTCATAACTCTCTAAAATTATAGTAGCAGCTCCGCCACTCGGCACTAAACCATCTCTATCAGCATCAAAAGGAGATGATGCTTTGGTTGGATCTTGTTCTTTAGTAGAAAAAACGCCCAAACCATCAAAACTACCCATGGCATATTTATTAATTTCTTGAGCACCACCACAAATAATAGTGTCTTGCAGACCACTTTTGATTAAATGATATCCTATCCCAATAGAATGTGAACCACTGGCACATGCTGCACTAACAGTAAAGTTGATACCTTTTAATTTAAAGATAGTTGATAAATTTATGGTTACAGTAGAATTCATTGCTCTAAAAATAGCACCGGAACCAACTAAGGTAGTATCTTTTTTTTCTCGAATTTTATCTACAGAATCAATAATAGATTTTGCTGTACTATCATTACCATATAAAATACCTATTTCATTATTATCTAAAAAATCTTGATCAATACCGGCGTTTTTTAATGCTTCAATAGTAGCAATATATGCGTACTGAGCTTCTTCACCCAAGCTAATTCGTTGCCTCCTAGACAATTCTTTTTTAAGGTTTGGCTTAGGAACCATTCCTGTTAGTGAAGAACGGTAACCAAACTCTTCACGCTCAACATCAAAAATAATTCCTGATTTTCCTTTATATAAAGAATCTTTAACTTCGTTTAGATTACTCCCAATACAAGAGTAAATACCCATTCCTGTTATAACAACTCTATTCATACTCCTTTTTGCGGCTATGAGTAAATACCGCCATTTATATTAATAACTTCTCCTGTGATATAAGAAGATTTTTTAGATGCTAAAAAAGATACTAGATCTGCTATTTCTTCAACTTCACCAAATCTGTTGATTGGTATCATTTTTTTTAATTCTTTTTCATCTAAATCGCACGTCATATCCGTTTTGACAAATCCCGGCGCAACTGCATTCACTGTTATTTTTCGTTTTGCAACTTCTTGAGCTAATGCTTTTGTTGCAGCTATAACAGCTCCTTTAGCAGCAGAATAATTAGTCTGCCCCGGTGTACCTTTTACACCGGAAACAGAAACCATATTTATTATTCTGCCATATCTATTACTCAACATTTTTTGAATTAAATGATTTGTAACGTTAAAGAAACCATTTAAACTGGTATTGATTACTTTTTGCCAATCATCAGAAGGCATCCACATAAACAATCCATCTTTTGTAATACCTGCATTATTTACAATTACTTCAATTAATGTATCTTTATTTTCACTCATCCATTTATCTAATGTTGTTTTCACATCATCAGCATCTGCTACATTAAACTGGATTATTTCTCCGCTTCCACCTTTTTCAAGAACCTGCTTTAAAGTTTCTTCAGCAGCTTTTTTATTTGACTGATAATTAATTAAAATATGATATTCAGAGTCTTCTGCCAATTTTACGCAAATAGCACTACCTATACCTCTTGACCCTCCTGTTACTAATGCGGCTTTCATATGTCTTTGTCTTTACTCTTTTATTAAATCGGAAAATATCTCCCCGCTAGCCGGCTCATTCGCTAAAAATGTCTAGCAGACATTTTATTCATACACTCTTATTTTTTTTATAGGAGTTCATCTGTTCGCTTCGCTCGGGTCTTAACGCTCTATCCTATTTTATTTCAACAAATGGTTCTGCGTTTTGAAACCAAGTATTTTTTAATAAATTTCCTTTGGTATCAATAAAACCCCATTTCTTTTTATAACCTACTCGTGATAACCCTTCAATAAATCCTTTTTGAACATTCTTTTTAAACATGGTAGCAAAACTTCCGGCAGTAATTACATATTTATCTTCAATTACCAACTCTCCAGTTTTATTGATAAAACCCCAAAATTTTGAAATTTTAACCGGTGCTAAACCATCTTTACTAAATATTTCTGCATCTCTAAATTTCATAGGAATTACCAATGTACCTTCTTCATTTATATATCCCCACAATTTACCATCAGTTGTTACAGGAGCTAAACCATTTGAAAAAGCTCTCACTTTTTTATATTGAGGTTTGATAACCCATTCGCCTTTCCTGTTGATAAAACCAACTTTTTTATCAGTACTGCTGGCATAGGTTAATGCTTGTCCATTTCTAAAATCCCAAATTTTTAATGCATTATCTACTTTGGTAAAAGCTCCGTTTTGTATGATTCCATGAACTTCATTTTTTTTAACTCTAATTACTCCTTCAGAAAAATCGCCTACTTCTTGATAAATAGCATCTATAACAATTCCTCCTTTTTTATCAATTAAACCCCAACTTTCACCTTTTCTTACTTTTGCATGACCATTTCTAAAAGCCATAATTTTATCGTATACAGGTTCTAAAATGATATCTCCTCTCGGATTAATTAATCCAATCATTTCATTACGTTTGATATAGGCTATACCGTTTTTAAAATCATATAATTTTTCAGAGGATGGCATATCAACTTCTTCTCCTTTTTTATTGATATAAAACCAACGTTTATTATTTTCAACTAATGCTAACCCGCTATCAAAGGCTTTCGCTCTATTAAATTTACTTTCAATAATTACTTCGCCTTTAGCATTAATAAATCCCCATTTATCACCATTATAAAAAGCTGCTAAACCATCAGAAAAATTACTTGCTTTTTCATACGTTGGCTTTATTAACCATTCTCCTTTTTCGGTTATATAACCAAATTTTTTATCTTGTCTTACCAAAGCAGCTTTTTGAGCTATTAATGTTTGACCTAAAAGGGTCATAACTAGTAGAAATATGATTTTTCTCATAATAATTTAAGTTTTTAATTAGTATTCATTAAATATTCTTTAACCTTATTTACATAAGGATACATTACCACATCTTCTTTAAAAACAGGAACTAATTTTCTAACGTCATCAAATAGTATTTTGGTTTTAGAAGAAACTTTATCTTTAAAATTTAAATATTCAATTGCTTGAACAATGGTTATCAATTCTATTGCTACTACTTCAAAAGAATTTTCTATTACTTTTTTAGTCATTAAAGCTGCATTAGTACCCATACTTACAATATCTTGATTGTCATTATTATTTGGGATGCTATGCACATACATTGGGTTTGATAATGTTTGGTTTTCGGCTGTCGTTGAAGTAGCTGTAAATTGTACACCTTGCATTCCGAAATTTAAACCTAACTGTCCTAAATTAACAAAAGGTGGTAAAATATCGTTCAGTTTTGAATTCAATAAATAGTTTAATTGACGCTCAGCAAGCATCGACATTTTAGTAACAACTATCTTTAATTTATCCATCTCTAAAGATACATAATCTCCGTGAAAATTCCCACCATGATATACTTGTTGTTTTTCAACATCAACAATTGGATTATCATTCGCTGAATTCACTTCGCCTACTAGTATTTTATGAGTATTATTAAGTGTGTCTAACACGGGTCCTAAAATTTGCGGAACACAACGCAAAGAATAATATTCTTGAACTTTTTCTTTAAAAACTGGACTATTGGCATTTCCATTATATAAAAATTGCTCTCTACTACGAGTCAAAGTACTATCTTTCAAATGATCACGCATTTGTTTTGCCACTTCTTGTTGACCTTTATGTTTTTTAGTAGTATTCAATTCATGTGACAAATGATCATCATAAGCTTGTACTATTTCATTTATTGCCGCAGAACATTTAATAACCCAATTTAACAAGCGTTTTGTATAGATTACATTAACTATACCTATACCTGTCATTACTGAAGTACCATTCATCAATGCTAAGCCTTCTCGTAATTCAACATTGATAGGTGTTAATTTTTCTAGCTTAAATACTTCTTCTGTATTACATCTCTTTCCTTTATAGAAAACTTCACCTTCACCAATTAAAACCAATGCCAAATGTGCTAATTGTACTAAATCACCACTGGCACCCACACCACCATGTTCATAAATTAAAGGAATAATATCTTTATTAATTAAAGATGTCATTAATTCAATAGTTGATTTATGAACTCCTGAATTCCCTAAACTTAAAGTATTTAATCTAGCTAACATTGCAGATTTAACATACTTGGCAGATAGTGGATTTCCTGTACCGGAAGCATGGCTTCTAATTAGGTTATACTGTAATTGAATTCTATCTTCATTTTTAATTTTATACTGAGCCATAGGACCAAATCCGGTATTTACACCATAAATTATTTTATTTTCTGAAAATTCTTTTAAAAAATTAAAGCTCTTTTCTACTCTTTTTATTAAAATAGCATCTAATTTAATTTGGCTTTCGTTAAAAATAACTTCATAGAAATCTTGCAAATCTAACTTCCCTTTAAGTACCAGCATTCTCTAAATTACTTTATTTAAATTTTATAACTAAATCAAATTTTAGTTATTTTGAACCTGCAAATTTAATACTTTTACAATAACTTTTATAACAAATATAATGATTGAGAAAAATATTGATGTTTTAGTTATAGGTGCCGGTCCCTCAGGCTGTGTCGCCGCTGCATATTTGCATAAAAACGGACTATCAGTTCAGGTAGTAGAAAAGTCTCTATTTCCTAGATTTGTTATAGGAGAAAGTCTATTACCCAGATCAATGGATCATTTTGAAGAGGTAGATCTACTGGAATGCTTAGAGATGCAAAATTTTGAAAAAAAGTATGGTGCTCGTTTTATAAGAGGTAATGATGTTTGTCATTTTGATTTTAGTAAAAAATATACAAAAGGTTGGGATTGGACATGGCAGGTACCTCGGGCAGATTTTGATAATGTTTTAGCTAATGAGATTATCCGTAAAGGTGTAAGTATCGCTTTTGAATGGGAGGTTACTAATGTTGCCTTTAATGGCACTTCATCAATAACAACAATTAAAAATACTAAAGGTGAAGAACAAGAAATTAATGCGAAATTTATAATAGATTCAAGTGGTTATGGTAGGGTTTTACCTAGATTGCTCAACTTAGATATACCATCACCTTTGCCAAAACATTCTTCTTTATTTACGCATGTAAAAGAATCTAACAGGCCTCATGGTACTGAAGGTACACTCATAACATTTGATGTTGTAAAAACTAACGCTTGGTTATGGGTAATTCCGTTTTCAAACGGAAATACAAGTATTGGTTTTGCCGGTTCAACAGAATTTATAGAATCTTATAAAGGGAATACTTCAGAAATGTTTTCTGAAATGTTAAAGTTATCTACTCATTATTATGATAGATTTAAAAATATTGATTTTCTATTTGAACCCATTAAAATAAAGAATTATTCAAAATCTGTAAAACAATTGTATGGAGATGGTTATGCTTTAACAGGGAATAGTTCAGAATTTTTAGATCCAATTTTCTCGTCGGGAGTAGCTTTTGCAACTGAATCTTCTTTATTGGCTGCAAAATTAGCTACGAAGCAATTAAACGGAGAAATTGTAGATTGGAAAAATGAATACGCCAACTATATTAAAAGAGGTACTGCTGTTTTTGCAACGTATGTAAACGAATGGTACACAGAAAATCTTCAAAAAATATTTTTCCATCATCCTGAAAATCCTGAAATAAAAGAAAAAATATGTGCCGTTTTAGCAGGGTATGTTTGGGATGAAACAAATCCTTTTGTAAAAAAACACAATAGAGTAATTACATCTATGGCACATTTAATTAATCTGGAAATTGAGCAACAAAAAACTGCTAATTTGTAATGTAACTAGTGTCAAGTCGAGCGCAGTAGAGTCCTACATTAACATACTCTGTAGTTCTCGACTGCGCTCGAACGGACAAATTATGAAATTTTATATCTTTAGGCGGGTTCTAAAAATTGATTTTTTTAGTTTTCTCAAAAAACAAGAACCCAATTTTATCTTTTTTGAGAAATTTATATTTAAAATGTAGTGAGAATCTGTTGATTTTACAGTAAAACTTTCAAATTCAATCTATCAATCATTAAGTTATTTTCAGTCTTTTAATTTGCTCATATCTAAAAAGGTTG
>JAKISU010000120.1 GCA_021648445.1 Flavobacteriaceae bacterium | reverse complement strand
ACAATAGACCACGGAAAATTATTGGATATAGAACACCTAATGAAATGATGGATATTGAACTGAAAAACGTAGCTTAGTAGCAACATAAATCAATAACGTTTTGTTGCGTTAGAACATTGAATCCAAGTCCTTTTAATGCTCTACAAGCAATTTTATTTATCTTTATCACACAGGTTTCTAAACCTAAATTGTCAATACAAAAACTAAATGGAGGTCTTTCAGTAGGAGAAAATTCTAGCACCTTTTTCACAACGTCTAAATCATTCTTTAGTGTTCTATATTTTTTCAAGAGCTTCTTTAAATCTCTAATTAAATTCTGTTAATTCGTCAAAAGTCATTCTTGTTCTATTTCATCTCCATAATTTCTTACAGAGAAAGGAGCTTCTCTATAAAAAGCTAATTCATAACTTATTTCTTCTCCTTCTTTTGAAGCTAACCAAGGCAAATCTTTATGCGAATAATTACTTATTGCTGATGCAGACCAATTACTCATTTGTTGAATAACCCTATCAAGGGTTTCTGTTTCACTTGCTTTTAATTCTTCTAAATTAGGTTTCTCTAAAGGTAAGTAGCGAGTTTGAGGATAACCGTGATATTCAGTTTTTACACGTTTCAATGATCCTCCCTCAATCATTTGATTAATAATTATATTTAATTTTTGAGGAACAGGACCAAAGGGTAATTTTCTATATTTTGCACCAGTTAAATGTTCTTCATATAACTCATAATAGTTAAAATCAGAAAAATACAACAATTTGTAAAGTACGGTCTCTCCTACATTTGGCTTCCCTGCACATTTTTCTAAAATATATAATAAAACATTTTTGAATTTATCAACTTTTAAATTAGGCACAGCAATACGCTCTTCAACTACGTTAGTCCTTGTTTCATTTTTATCATTAATTTCTTGATTAACCACAAAATCTTTAGACATAAAATCATCTAATGAAAATCCAAGTTTCATTGACAACTGTTGTAATTCAAGAATGTTAATATTCCTATTTCCTAATTCAATTTGAGCCAAAGATGAACGAGAAAGATTAACACTCCTTGCTAAGTCTTCTTGAGACAATCCTTTAATCTTTCGGAGTTCAGTTACCCTCCGACCAATCTGCTTTTGTGATAAACTTGATTTCATATCTATTTTTCTTTGTTTACACCACAAAAATATGAATTGTTTTAATATCAAACAAGTATTTGTTAGAATATAGAACAAATAAAATTCTATCTAAAGCCATACATATTGCCAAGTCGCTCAAGAAACCAACCGCACGAGCCAAAACTTACCAATAAGTATGTCTTTTCCATTGCTAAAAGCAAAACCGAAAAAAATTAAAAAAGGGCATAACAAAATGTAAACGTAATTGCGGGTTTTGTGCTAAATTTAAAGTTCGTTTTTTTGTACAAAGTTTAGTGCTAAATTGAAAGAAAGTGCCTTGAAATCCGCAACTACGCTTACACAAATCGTTAGGCACAAGGCGGAAAACCGCCCTCAATAAACAATCTGCTAAATATGTCTAAATGCCTGCGTTTTATATCTGGAAGGCACTTTTTTATAGTGCAATTTTGTACTATTATTAATCAAAAAATAAAACAATGACAATATCAGATTTAAAATCAGGAGAAAATAAAGTTTCTTTTTTAAGCGATGGAGTTAAAGTTCAAGCACTTGTTTACATTCCTAAAGATTACCAAGAAGACAAAAAAAGACCAGCAATCGTTATTACTCGACCAGGAAGTGGCGTAAAAGAACAAACCGCTGGCATATATGCCAAAAAGTTTTGTGAACAAGGTTTTGTGACTTTGGCTTTTGATCCAAAAGGTTTTGGCGAAAGTGAAGGTACATCTTGTTGGGAAAACCCATACTCCATTATCGAAGACACTAAAAATGCTGTAAGTTTTATCTGTACATTACCTCAAATTGATACTGAAAAAGTGTTCAATGTCGGTATATGTATGGGCGCAGGATATGCTGGTTTTGCAACTGCATTAGATGCAAGAATTCAAGCTTATGGAATGATTACACCAGATATTGGAGAATATTATGATTGGAGAGAGGCTTTGGGAGGAGCTGTTAATATAAGAAAGAATGTGATTCCAATGTTTTCGCAGGCTCGTCAGCATCTTTTCGAAACTGGTGAAAGCACTTTTTTTCAAATGGTTCCTGAAACGGAAGAGGACATGAAACGTCCGGGCATAATGGAAAGTCAGATTCAGGCACGTGCATATTATTTGAACCAAGAATCTGGAGGAATGTCACCCAATTGGAAAAATGCTTTGAACATGAGTGGTATTGAAAATTTGCTTGGTATGACAGTATTTCAGGTCATCGATTTACTCGAAGGTGTTCCTTTCTTTATGGCTACTGGTACAGAAGCACACGGTTACAAGCATGCCGTTAGGTTTTACGATGAGGTCAATGCGCCTAAAGAGCAATTAATTCTTGATGGAGTCAATCACTTTGATGTGTATTGGAAACCTGAATATGTTAATCCTATTTCAGAAAAAATAACGACATTTTTCAATAAAATAAAATAGCCGTTTGCGGTAAACGAAAGCCATAACTTTAAAAAGAGAATTTTGTTAAATTTGATACTAATTCTTGATTTATTTGGGTTATGGCTTTTTAAAAAGATAAAAGGAGGTATATCCTGCAGAGGTTTTGTAAATTTCAATAAAAAATGAAAAAAGAAATAACAATCATTAAATCTGTTGCTCAGGCTCAAGAATTATTGGGATTAAGTAAACCTTTACACCCTTTAATTTCTATTTTTCAACATGCCGACCCTAATTTAAGAACCAATTTTTCAGACGAGACATTTTTTATGGATCTATATATGATTGGGTTAAAAGATGGAGAATTAGGAAGTTTTCAATATGGACGAAATTCTTATGATTATGATTCAGGTACCATGATATTCATGCGTCCAAATCAGGTTTTTTCTCCACAAAATTTAAAAATATCGAAAGACAGCAAAGGTTGGACATTGCTCTTTCACCCAGATCTTATCCGAAAATATGAATTGGGAAAAAGCATTAATCAGTATTCTTTTTTCTCTTACGAATCACATGAGGCTTTACAAATTTCAGAAAAGGAAAAAGACTTTATAAACCAATTGAAAAAAACGATTGAATTAGAATACAGTCAAAACATAGACAAATACACTCAAGATTTGATTGTTGTCAATCTAGAATCCATTCTCAAATATTGCAAGAGGTATTACGAAAGACAATTCTATACTCGGACTAACCTTAACAAAGATTATATTGTAAAATTCGAGCAATTTCTTGATCATTATTTCTCTTCCGATGGACTAATCTCTAAAGGAATTCCTTCAATAGACCAATGTGGGGAAGCCCTTAATATGTCGGGGCATTACTTAAGTGATTTACTTAAAAACGAAACAGGTAAAAGTGCTAAAGAACTCATTCGCCTTAAATTGGTTGAAAAAGCAAAAAATATTCTTTTAACTACCAATTCATCTATTAGTGAAATAGCCTTTGACTTAGGATTTGAATACCCAAATTATTTTAGTAAATTATTCAAAGCAAAAACTGGAATGAGTCCAAGGGAATATCGAAATTTTAATTAAAACCCAGTGCCTAACACAAAAACTACGCTTGTTATATCAACCGTCAGACTACACAAAAACTTCTACACTTTTTTCTTGAATAAAACACTAAAATTTTGAATCTAAACAGAGTTAGTGTGCAAACTTACATTAAGCAACATTCCAAAAAAACCTTTGAGGATTAAAATAAACTACTTACTTTTGACGTTAGTAACGTAAAAGATATGATTTTATCCTTTGGCTCAAAAGAGACAGAAAAAATTTGGAATGGAGTTAGAGTAAAAAAAATGCCTCTTGGAATTCAAAATGTAGGTCGTCGAAAAATGAGAATGTTGAATAATTCTCAAAACATAGCGGACTTAAGAATTCCTCCTTCTAATCGACTTGAAAAACTAGCTGGAAAACTCAATAGATTTTATAGTATACGAATTAATAAACAATGGAGAATAATATTTACTTGGGAAAATGGAAATGCAAGTGAAGTTGAAATAATTGATTATCATTAAAAACGAAATTATGAAAAAATTAGCAAATATACATCCAGGTGAAATTTTGAATTACGAATTTCTTAAACCGTTAAAAATTACGGCTTATAGAATTTCTAAAGATTTAAAAATACCGCAAACTCGAATTTCAGAAATTATTAAAGGAAACCGTAGAATTACAGCTGATACAGCATTGAGATTGAGTAAATATTTTGGTAATTCTGCAAAATTTTGGCTTGGAATTCAAGATGACTACGATATTGAAGAGGAAAAAGGGATGAAAGAAACTGAACTGAATGAAATAAAGCAGTTTAAAAATAAAAATGTTGCCTAACACTTTATAAAATTAATAATTTTGGGTCATATCTCCCGTAAAATAATATTTGGAGTCAGTAACAAACTCCTTTCCTTTTTAAGGATTATTTCCTAGAATATGGCAAGTTAGTTTGAAAAGTAATTAGCATGTCCTCCTGAGCCTTTCGTCTATCGCTCAAGACAGGCTAAAGTCGAAGGACTTTTATATTGATATTTCAAAGCATTTCGACTGCGCTCAATGTGACATTTAGTTAAATCTTAATTTCACAAAGGTCAAAAAATTATTAAATGCCACTAACTAGGAAATAACCTTATCAAGGGAAGGTGTCCGCTTGAAGCGGACGGAAGGGTTGAAAAATTTCTTGTCTGAAGAGGAATCCTGAGTACTCAAGGAAGAATCTTAATTTAGTTTATTATGTTAGATTCTTCGCTACGTTACTCTTCGCTCTGAATGACAACATAACCGACACTCTTATCAGCTAGCAACCCTTTATTCACTAGACTTTATCAAACATTTTTTAGTATCCCATTTACCTTTTAATGAATCTAATGGAATAATTTTATACTCACAATCTAAAAAATTACCTAAACTATCCTTCTTTAAAATTCTAAGCTCTCCATTATGCAGAGCATCTAATAATTGTTGTATTAATTCTTTTTTGGAAGTCTTTTTATTGCTTTTCCCAATATTGATTCCGATACGGTTATTGAACAAATCCATATCAGTAGATTGTTTATCAGGTAAAAAACCATCTTCTAATTTGTGTTTTTTATAGGTTTTATAATTTCCTTTTTCATGCGCTTTACCCAAACTAAATGCCGCTCTTTTACCAATACCTTGTGTTAATCTTGCCATCCAATAGCTATGTTTAAATGCATTTAAATGACCTCCGTTATTATCATTTCCTATAATTTTTAATGCGCTTATTGAATCTTTAATTTTTTCAGCTTCTTTAGATATTAAAAATGCCTTTTTTGCCTTAAACGGATGAAAAATCACCCAAGTTTTTTCGGGTAACGATACCTTAGAAAATGACTGTCTCAATTTCGGAGAGCAACTGTTCATCAGTAAGAAAATAAAAAATAGTAATAGTGATTTCATCAAATTATAATTTTATACCAAAAAAATCATTACAAATTTATAAATTTGAAATTCAATAAAATATCATCTCAATGAAATATTTACCAATAGATAACAGTCTTTTTATCAAAAACCGTAAAAAATTCACTGCTCAGTTAAAACCAAATAGTCTGGCGGTATTTAATTCAAATGATATTTATCCTATTAGTGCAGATAGTACCTTGCCATTTCAACAACACCGTGATATTTTTTATTTAAGTGGTGTTGATCAGGAAGAAAGCATATTGGTCTTATTCCCTAACTGTCCCAAAGAAAATCATCGCGAAATTTTATTTTTAAAAGAAACCAATGAACACATCGCTGTTTGGGAAGGCGAAAAATTAACCAAAAAAACTGCTTTTATAACCTCCGGAATAAAAACAGCGTATTGGTTACAAGATATGAAGAAGGTCATGTTTGAGCTCATGACACAATGCGAAACAGTATATATCAATACTAATGAACATTATAGAGCCAATGTTGAAACTGAAACCAGAGAAGACCGTTTTACCAAATGGCTAAAGGAAAAATATCCTGCACATACTGTAGCAAAAAGCAATCCTATTTTACAACGTTTACGTTCTGTTAAAGAAAAACAAGAATTAGACCTCATTCAAAAAGCATGTGATATAACCGAAAAAGGCTTTAAGCGTATTTTAAGTTTTGTAAAACCGGGAGTAATGGAATATGAAATTGAAGCCGAGTTTATGCATGAATTTTTAAGAAATCGTTCTAAAGGTTTTCCTTATACACCTATAATTGCTTCGGGTAATAATGCCAATGTATTACACTATATTGAAAACAATCAAGAATGTAAATCCGGCGACCTCATTTTAATGGATGTTGGTGCAGAATATGCTAATTACAGTAGTGATATGACTAGAATGGTACCCGTTTCAGGCAGATTTACTAAACGTCAAAAAGAAGTGTATAATGCTGTATTGAGTGTTAAAAATGAAGCTACTAAGATGTTAAGTCCCGGAACTCTTTGGGCAGATTATCATATTGAAGTTGGTAAAGTAATGACATCAGAATTATTAAGTTTAGGATTGCTATCAAAAGCAGATATACAAAATGAGAGTAAAGATTTACCTGCTTATAAAAAATATTTTATGCATGGTACTTCGCATCATATGGGATTAGACACGCATGATTACGGAATTTTAACCGAACCCATGCAAGCCAATATGGTATTTACCGTTGAACCCGGAATTTATATTCCTGAAGAAGGATTTGGCATTCGTTTAGAAGACGATGTGGTCATTCAAGAAAAAGGAGCACCTTTTAATTTGATGCGAAACATCCCCATTGAAGCGGATGAGATTGAGGGGTTGATGAACTAGTCTTAACTCTGGAAGGGTTTAAAACCCTTCCAGAGTTACAAATTTAGTTTGCATCTTAACTTAATTTCCGTTAGCTTCGCTTACTCGTGCTGTCCCGAAAGCTTTCGAGATTGTTTCAGTATTAAAACGGAACTCTATCTTCACGTTGTAGGTAACCAAAAAAATGAACATTAAACCAATCGTAGAGCATTTTTCAAACTATCTCCCTTTAAGTGAATCTGAAATTTTAGAACTTGAATCTAAGTTAACAGAAAAGAGGGTAAAGAGGAGGCAGTTTATTCTCCAAGAAGGAGATATGTGTAAACATTTTACTTTTGTAGTAAATGGTTGCTTTAAAATGTACAAAGCAGATGTTAATGGATTTGAACATAATTTACAATTTTCAATTGAGAATGGATGGATAGCTGATATTGGGAGTTTTTATTCAAACAAGCCAAGTGAACTTTATATTGAGGCACTTGAACAATCTACAATATTACAAATCGCAAAAACTGACTTACTACATTTGTATTCCCATTATCCAAAATTCGATAGAATTTTCAGGGTTCTCATAGAAAATGCTTTTGTAAACCTTCAAAAACGTGTACTCCAAAACATTAGTTCTACAACAGAAGAAAGGTATTTAGATTTTTTAAAAAGCTATCCAAATTTATTTAACCGAATATCTAATGTTCAAATTGCATCATTCATAGGCGTAACTCCAGAATTTTTGAGTAAAATAAGAAAAAGTATAGCCACTAAATAGATTTACCCTTAACATAGTTTAAGGTTTTTTCTTAATCTAGCTTATAGGTGTCCTTTCCAATTTCGATTCATCTTTGCAGTATGAAAAATATAATCTTATCCGCAATCGTATTAAGTCTTGTAAGTATTGGATGTACAGAAAAAAAACAAGACACACCTATTAATGAAATAAATAATGGAATAATGGAAAAAAAGGACAAAGAACAAATCGAAAAATTATTAATGATCTACAAAGAGTCTTTGAACACTTCTGATGTTAGCAAAGCAGTAAATTCCTATACAGCAGACGGTGTTTTTATGCCTTCAGGAGCACCAACAGCCAATGGGAAAAAAGCAATTAAACGGGCTTATGAGTTTGTGTTTTCTCAAATTCAATTAAACATTGAATTCTTTATAGAAGAAATAGTTATAGAAAATGATATGGCTTTTGCTATGACCACATCAAAAGGTACAACCCTAGTTCACGCAACAGGAGATACTGTTCCTGAGGAAAACAGAGAATTGTTTGTTTTTGAAAAAGAAAATAACAAATGGAGAATAGCACGATATATGTTTAATAAAATAAAATGAAATAATAAATATTAAAAATAACGAAATGAAAAATAAAATATTAAGTATTGTAATTTTAACAGTAGTTGCTTTTATGGGGATTTCTTTTACTATAAAAGATGGAACTAGAAAAGAAGTTAAAATAGAAAAAAGTAAAGTTGTTTGGAAAGCATACAAAGTAACAGGCTCACATGTGGGAACGATAGTTTTAAAAGAAGGTTCTTTAACTTTTGAAAAGGACAAATTAATTGGCGGAAAATTCATAATTGATATGACAACCATAACCAACACTGACCAAAAGGGAGAGTATAAACAAAAATTAGAAGAACACTTAAAATCAGATGATTTTTTTGGAGTTAATACTTATCCTACATCAACATTAACATTTAAAAAGGTAAAAGTAATAGGAAAAAATTCTTATAAGGTTATTGGAAATTTAACCATTAAAGGTATAACCAATTCTATTGATTTTGTTGTTTCAATTTATGGAAAAAAAGCTACAGCAACATTAAAAGTTGACAGAGCAAAATATAATGTTAGATATGGGTCAACTAGCTTCTTTGATAATTTAAAGGATAAAGCTATTTATGATGAGTTTGATTTAATTGTAGATTTAGAATTCTAAAACTCAATAAATAAGAAGGCTACCTACAAGACTGTATAAAAAATAGCAGGAAAAGTGCAAACCATAAAGATCTGTGCTTTTTTTGTATTTTTATGCCAATAGAAAATGTGGTGTATGAAAATCTGCTATTTTTCATATACTAAACGATAAGCGTACATCCAAAACTAAACCTGTTTTCTTCTTAACAAACTCACCAATCCAAAAAGTTACAAAAAACGGGCAATACCCAAACTATACTTTACTTTACTAATGAGATAAAATCAATACCGTTTTTTGATGTTATCTGCATAGCATATAGATTTAAAAATTGTTGGGATAAAAGACTGGGTTTTAACTCTGGAAGGGTTTTAAACCCTTCCAGAGTTAAAAATTTAGTTTGTTTCTTAACTTAATTTCCGTTAGCTTCGCTTACTTGTGCTGAACTTGTTTCAGTATCAGTCGATATAGTTCACTCGTGCTGTCCCGAAAGCTTTCGAGATAGTTTCAGTATTAAAACGGGAACTATATCTTCACGTTCCACCATTCTATAACATGAAATTTAACATGAGAATAATAGTAATAATATTTATTTGTGGAAGTATGAATTCAATATTTGCTCAAGAGCCTATAACATCTGAAGTAATATCAAGGGTAGTTAATATTTTTTATAATAATAAGCAAGGTACAGGCTTTTTTATCGAACATAATGGAAAAGCCTGTTTAGTAACAGCAAAGCATATACTCAAACCATTTAGCTTTTCGGGAGTCAAAAATTCCATCACCTAAATTATCGTATTAATTGATTAATAATCAGTTATTTATATGTTATTAGTTTGGTGTTTTGAATACTATTTAGTATCTT
>JAKISU010000005.1 GCA_021648445.1 Flavobacteriaceae bacterium | reverse complement strand
AAAGCTATCTCGATGAATATTGCTACAAATTCAATAGAAGATACTTCGATTCGGTATTCGATAGAGTCGTAATCGCCTCTGTGTCTTGTAAATGGAAGAGAAATATGCAAACTATCCGATAGTCATATTATTTATTATCCTTTTTAACAGATAATAGAAAAGCTAAATTTGAGAAAATATTGGCACAACGAACTAGGCATTTAACAGTTGTGTTAGAAGATATATATCAAAAGCATAACACAAGTGCAGTAGTACGTAATTGCGATATTTTCGGAATTCAAGATCTTCACATCATTGAGAATAAATATAATAGTTATGTGTCAAATCAAGTTGCAAAAGGAGCGCAAAAATGGATTGACTTTCACGAATACAATCAACACGAATACAATACTGAAAAGTGTATTCATACTTTACGTGAAAATGGTTATCAAATAATTGCTACTACACCGCATAATGATTCATGTCTATTACAAGAATTTGATATTACTAAAAAATCTGCCTTGGTGTTTGGAGTTGAAAAAGATGGGGTTTCAGATTATATAATGAAGGAAGCTGATGGTTATTTAAAAATACCAATGGTTGGTTTTACTGAGAGTTTTAACATTTCTGTTGCAGTGGCTATTATTTTACAAAACTTAACCACAAGGTTAAGAAACTCAGAAGTAAAATGGCAATTGTCTGAACAAGAAAAGGATGAAAAACGATTAGATTGGTGTAAAAAGACAATTTTAAATGTAGATGAGATCGTTGAGCGGTTTTTGGCAGGTTAATAAATAACGTGAGTTCGACACAGTTATTTTTTAAATAACTAATAATCAGTCTTTTAAATGTGAAATAAAAATTTTAATGTCCCCTTGAGCCTTTCATCTTCGCTCAAGATAAACTAAAGTCGAAAGGTTTTTAAATAGTTCTTCCCGAGTACTCGGGACGCTCGAACAGACAAAGTGCTAATAATCAATATATTGCATTATTAACTACATTTTTTACATCGAACTCACGTTAAGTAGTTTTTAGTCTTCAGTTGCTGACCATTAAAGACGGCACTCAAGACGAGTTCAGTATAAAAAACATACTTGTCAAGTTTTCGGTAGCATAATATTTTTAACTGCAGTTTCTTTGTACCATAATTTAAAACTACAGAATATTATGGAAAAATATAACACATTTAAAACCTTGCACAATCAAGATTCAGCCTTATTATTAGGTAATGTATGGAATTCACAAAGTGCTCTATTATTTCAAAAATTAGGTTTCAAAGCAATAGGAACATCAAGTGCTGCAATTGCAACATCTTTAGGGTATGAAGATGGGGAAAAAATGCCTTTCGAAGATTTGCTACGAATTGTGAAAAATATACAATCAAAAATAAGTATTCCTTTGACAGTTGATATTGAAGGTGGTTATAGTAGAAATATCTCAGAACTGATTAGTAATATCATTTCACTGCAAAAAATGGGTGTTGTCGGAATTAATATAGAAGACTCCATAACTAATACCGAAAGAGGAATTACAAATGCCCAAGAGTTTGGTAAAACCATACAATTAATAAAGGCACATTTATTAAATAATAATATTGATATTTTTCTTAATGTTCGTACTGACTTTTATATTATGGGGTTAACTAAACCATTTGAAGAAACACTAAAAAGAATAAAAATATATGAAGAAAGTGGAGCAGACGGAATTTTTGTTCCTTTTATTGTAGCAGAAAATGAAATAAAAAAAGTTGTAGAATCTACTACTTTACCCATTAATGTAATGTGTATGCCTGATTTACCTAATTTTGATAGATTACAGGATTTGGGAGTAAAAAGAATTAGTATCGGTCCGTTTTTGTATAATGATATGATAGGTAAATTAGAAAAATCTATAATTGAAATCACTAAAAACAAATCTTTTAATTCAATATTTGCATAATTTATGACCCGAGCAAAGCGAACAGATAAACTTCTTAAAAATATAAAAGAGTGAGTAATAGTAAAATGTCATTTGAAGATAAGTATAGTGTGGTTGGCACAAGAAATAT
The DNA here is from genome assembly GCA_021648445.1 of Flavobacteriaceae bacterium. Taxonomy (GTDB): domain Bacteria; phylum Bacteroidota; class Bacteroidia; order Flavobacteriales; family Flavobacteriaceae; genus Aureibaculum. The sequence goes on along the minus strand of JAKISU010000005.1, from coordinate 49,293 downwards.
CAAATATGATGGTATTTTCTTTACTGCTGTAAAAACAACAGGTATTTTTTGCCATCCATCTTGCAGAGCAAGAATACCAAAAGCGAAAAATGTTATATTCTATGATACGATAGATGAAGCCTTACAAAATGGCTTCCGTCCTTGTAAGATTTGTAAACCAATGGAGAAAATTGGAGAAACACCAATTTATGTCAAAGGTATTATTGCAGAACTGCAACAAAATCCTCATAAAAAAATTAGTGATGAACAATTGAAATTAAAAGGCATTGAACCGCATACGATTAGAAGATGGTTTAAAAAAAATTACAATATTACTTTTCATTCTTTTCAAAGAATGTTACGCATTAATTATGCTTTTACTAATATTAGAAATGGAAATTCAATCACACATTCTGCATTTGAAAGCGGTTATGAATCTTTGAGTGGTTTTAATGAAAGTTATCGTTCTTTATTTGGAGAATCTGCAAGTAAATCAAAAAACAAAACTGTCATTAATGTTTTGCGTTTTAGTTCACCTATTGGTAGTATTATTGCTTGTGCCACAGAAAAAGGACTGTGTTTTTTAGGGTTTATTGGTCAAAAAAAGATAGAAAAACAATTTGATGAAATTCAAAAACAGTTTAACGCTATTATACTTCCGGGAAAAAACATACATCTTACAAATGTAAAAAAAGAAATAACTGAATATTTTGATGGAAATCGAAAAATATTTTCTGTTTCCTTAGATATTGTTGGTACTGATTTCAGAAAAAAGGCTTGGAATGAATTAATGAATATTCCTTATGGAAAAACTGTTAGTTATAAAGAACAAGCAATTGCAATAGATAATAAAAAAGCAGTTCGAGCAGTTGCATCATCAAATGGAGCAAATAAAATTAGTATAATTATTCCGTGTCATAGAGTAGTTGGGTCTAACGGAAGTCTAACAGGATATTTAGGCGGTTTACACAAGAAAAGTTGGTTGCTTAACTTTGAAAAGAACAATTCAAATCAAACTATTCAAAAAGTAATTGAATTTGAAGGAGTTTAGAAAAATAAGTTGTTAAAATGGTTAGTTTGAAACGAAAAGCAATTTTAAATGTAGATGAGACCATTGAGAGGTTCAGATTTGAATCTAATAAGTAGTATCAATCAATTATTATTTTCTATTTGGTTTTTAAACTCTTCTTTATTATCAATGTAAAAAGCCAATGTTGTAAATTTCCTTTTTATACCATATAATCCACTCATGGTATTTTCTTTTTTTAATCTAATAACCACATTATGACTTTCTAACTCACCGAATGGTGATAATTTTCTAGTTCCTTTATTAAATTCAATTTCTTTAGATGTTAGCTCTAAGCTTTCTATTTCGTTTAAATCAATAATGACTTCACTTAATATACCATAACGTAATTTAAGTTTATTATCTTCAATAGAGATAGGTCTTTTAGTAATAGATTTTAAGAAACCAAAAATTTGAATAGCAGAATAGATACTTAAAAAAGTTAGAACCCATGCGGCTGTATCGTTCCATTTTAAGAGTAAAAAATGAAAAGCAACAGTTTCAATACTAATAATAAAAATTATTTGCAACTAATAGAGATATTGTCCCACTATTTTTATGATATGAAAACTCATTTTTATTTAAATCTCTTTTTTTCCAATAAATAAAACCGTAATAAAATACTGCAATTTCTGTTACTACAGGCATCACTACTCTTTTAGGAAGTATTTCATTACAGGTTACCTTTAAAGTTGAGAAAAAATCAAAAGTGAATGCTTTATTCTTTTTGAATTTCTTTATAGTTTTTCTTACATTAAAAATGATAAAACTAATGACAACTATTTCTATTATAGGAAATATCCATGTCTTAAAAAGATTTAAATGATATTGGTTTTCAGAAGGTAAAATAATTGAACCTATAATAAGTCCAAAAATCATTAAAGGAACAATTGTAGTTTTTGGTATACTTGTATTCCTTATCAGTAAAAAATAAACTAGAGGTATTATTAGTAATAAGTCTAATGTTATTCCAAGAGCTAACTTATTTGAATATAAGCTAAACATTGATGATTTAGCGATTAAAACCATCGACAAAATCATTAATATTGGTATTCCAAATATTATCAGTTGTTTCTGTAAGGTTATTGTTTTATTCATATCATTCCCGTCTTAAAGAAATAACTAGAAACTTATTAATATATTAGAATCCTTGTGATATTCTAATCAATTCAGATTCGTTTAAGACCTTTACCCTTTTTCCATCTAACGCGATGAGACCTTTTTTTTTAAATCCAGACAATAATCTAATAGCAGATTCTGTGGCAGTACCAATAACACTTGAAAACTCTTCTCTGGTTAAGATAATATCTAAGTAACCATCTTTATCCAGTCCGAAAGTTTCTTTCAGAAAAAGTAAAGTGTCAGCCAACCTTTCTTTAACACTTTTTTGAGCCATATTTGTTATAGCCATATTTGCATCTTTTAAATCATGGCAAACAGTTTTTATCATATCCATTGAAAACTTAGCATTACTTTTCATAGCGTCAAAGATTTCTTTTTTAGGTATATAACATGCTTTCAGGTCTTTAAGCGCAGTAACTGTCAAAGAAACCGGTTCTTCACTTAAAACAGAACGATAGCCTAACATATCACCTCCTTTTATAAATCGCACAATCTGCTCTTTACCATTAGCGCTTAATCTAGATAACTTACAAACACCTTCTTTTATACAATAAACACCATTAATAATAGTACCCTCAGAAAATAAAACATCTCCCTTTTTAAAATCAATGGAGTCTTTATGGTAAGAAATATTTTTCAAATCATCTTTTGACAATGACTTTAGAGTACTGAATTCACTTATAATACACTGTTCACATTTACTCATATGAAAATGGGATATTTAACTACTCAAAGATACTGAAAATTACTGATAAATGTCATATAATATGGTAAGTTTGTATTGGAAATTGCAACTTTAAAAAACACGAAATTTAATGAGAAAATATTTTTAAAGAAATATCAATCCCGAATGTTTGGGACAAATGGTAGGGCTTCAAGGTTTTCTAAAAATGTACCCTTGCATTTTAATCAAATATTTATCAATTAGTTACGATTAAGTCTTAAATCTTGGTTCTATTAGGAGGCTTCGGGAGTCTTACGTCTTTAATCGGACACTCCTGATTTAAAATAGTATAAAATTTACCGTGTATTAAAATAAATAATAGTAAATGTTAGATAAAAATTGTTTCCATTGTGGTGCTGAATGTGAATCAAAAACTATTGTTTTTGATGATAAGTCCTTTTGCTGTAATGGGTGTAAAACGGTATATGAAATTCTAAATGAAAATGATCTTTCTTGTTATTATGATTTTGAGCAATCTCCGGGAGCAATTCCCGAAGAAATGAAAAGTAAATATGCTTATTTAGACAATGAACAGATTATTAAAAATCTCTATGATTTTATTGATGATGAAGTCAGTATAATTACATTTTATATTCCACATATACATTGTAGTTCTTGTATTTGGATATTAGAAAATTTAGACAGATTACATAAAGGTATTGTATCTGGTATTGTAAACTTTCCAAAAAAAGAAATAAGAATAACATTTAATAATTCAAACATTTCACTTAGACAGGTAGTCGAATTATTGAGTTCTATCGGTTATGAACCTTATCTAAGTTTAGATGATACTTCAATTTCAAAACGTAAAACTGACCGCACGCTTATTTATAAATTAGGTGTTGCAGGGTTTGCATTTGGTAATATTATGTTACTATCATTTCCTGAATATTTTCAACCGAATGAATTTTGGTTAGAACGATATAAACCTATATTTCGGATTTTGATCTTTATAATGATTATCCCCGTAGTTTTTTATTCAGCTAATGAATATTTTATTTCGGCATATAAAGGATTAAAACATAGAATACTAAATATAGATGTGCCAATTGCACTAGGTATTTCGGTATTATTTTTAAGAAGTGCCGTAGAAATCATTTTTAATCTCGGTCAAGGTTATTTTGATAGTTTGGCAGGATTTGTTTTCTTCTTATTGTTAGGAAAAATATTTCAACAACAAACCTATAGTTTTTTGTCATTTGAACGAGATTATAAATCGTATTTTCCAATTGCGGTTACGAAAATTGAAAAAGACCAGACAGAAGCTAATATTTCTATTTATGATATTAAAGAAGGAGATAGATTATTGATACGAAATGAAGAGTTGATTCCTGTAGATGGTATTTTAATTAATGGAAATACACAAATTGATTATAGTTTTGTAACCGGTGAGTCTTTACCTGTTTCAAAAAAACCGGGAGATAAATTATTTGCCGGAGGCAAGCAACTTTCAGGAGCCATTGAAATGGAAGTTTTACAAACAGTTTCTCAAAGTTATTTGACGCAATTATGGAGTAATGATGTTTTTGCTAAAAAACAGCAATACACAATTAAGACATTAACAGATTCAATTAGTAAAAGGTTTACTATTATTGTTTTGTTAATTGCATTTTTAGCAGGCGTATTTTGGTATTTCAAAGATGCATCTATGATTGCAAATGTGGTTACAGCTGTATTAATTGTAGCCTGTCCGTGTGCATTAGCATTATCTGCTCCTTTTGCATTGGGTAATATGCTTCGCATTTTCGGGAAACAAAAATTTTACCTTAAAAATGTGACTGTAATAGAAGACCTTTCTAATATTGACAAAATTATTTTTGACAAAACAGGAACAATTACAACTAATAAAACCAATATTTCTTATGATGGTATATCCTTGACAGATGATGAGAAACGACTAGTGCGAAATTTACTGAGAGAATCTAACCACCCGTTAAGTAAGATGTTATATGAATATTTAAAAAAATCAGAAAAGACTGAAGTAACAAATTTTAAAGAAATTTTCGGAAAAGGGATTCAAGGTGAAGTAGGCAATATTAAAATTAAAATAGGTTCAGAAAGTTTTGTAAAAGGAAGTTCATCTAACACATTACAAACTGAAGTTTTTATTAAAATTAATGATGATATAAAAGGAAACTATATTTTTGAAAATGCATACAGAGATGGAATAGCATTAATTTTTAATAAATTAGATAAAGACTATAAACTAGGCGTACTATCTGGTGATAATGAAGGAGAAAAAGAATATTTAGAAACAATATTACCAAAAACAGCAACATTGATATTCAATCAAAAACCGGAAGATAAGTTAGTCTATATAAAACAACAGCAAGAAAATGCTAAAAAAGTGTTGATGATAGGCGATGGGTTGAATGATGCAGGTGCATTGGCGCAAAGCAATGTAGGTATAGTGGTTTCAGATAATACCAATGTATTTTCGCCTGCATGTGATGGTATTATTGATGCTACAAAATTTACAATGTTACCAAAGTTTATTAAACTGTCAAAAAGTACTTTAAAAATTGTAAAAGCCAGCTTTATCCTATCCTTTTTATACAATATTATCGGAATGTTATTTGCAGTAACAGGTAATTTAACACCCATAGTTGCTGCCATTTTAATGCCTGTTAGTTCTATATCAATAGTAATATTTGTAACAATTACTACAAATTATATTGCTAAAAGAATTATTTTTGTGTAAATTTATGAGACTGTAGAAAATATGACATTTATCATGTTTTACAGTAAATGAAAAAAATACTTTTACGAAATTATTCTTGTAAGAACATGAACATCGTTTTTTTTATGATTATTGTAAGCCTTTTTATTGCAATAATTTTCTTTATCCTCTTTTTAAAATCAGTGAAATCTGGGCAGTATGATGACTTATACACGCCATCAGTACGTATGCTTTTTGAAGATGAATTTGTAGAAAAAAAAGAAGATAATACGAAAGAATCAAAATCAATTAATCCAAATAACTAACTAAAGAATGGAAAAAGAACAATTTTATTATGATAACAAAATTGTAAAACTATTTTTAATTGCAACAATTGTCTGGGGTATTGTTGGAATGCTTGTGGGTTTATTAGTGGCATTCCTTTTTTTATTCCCTAATTTTCTTGGTGATATTTCTTGGTTAACTTTCGGTAGACTACGCCCATTACATACCAATGCAGTTATTTTTGCCTTTGTTGGGAACAGTATTTTTATGGGTATGTATTATTCTATGCAACGGCTTTTAAAAGCTAGAATGTTTAGTGATGTGTTAAGTAAAATACATTTTTGGGGTTGGCAATTAATTATTGTTGCAGCAGCTATTACCTTGCCTTTAGGTTACACATCTTCAAAGGAATATGCAGAACTGGAATGGCCCATTGATATTGCAATTACTATCATTTGGGTTATTATGGGTATTAATATGATAGGTACAATTCTAAAAAGAAGACAACGTCATATTTATGTGGCAATTTGGTTTTATTTAGCAACATTGGTAACGGTTGCAGTATTACATATCTTTAATAATTTAGAGTTGCCAATATCAGCATTTAAAAGTTATTCTATTTATGCAGGCGTGCAAGACGCTATGGTACAATGGTGGTACGGACATAATGCGGTTGCGTTTTTCTTAACTACTCCGGTTTTAGGTTTAATGTACTATTTTGTACCTAAAGCGGCCAACAGACCGGTATATTCTTATAGACTGTCTATTGTTCATTTTTGGTCGTTAATATTCATATATATATGGGCTGGTCCGCATCACTTATTATATACAGCCTTACCGGAATGGGCTCAAAACTTAGGTACAGTATTTTCTATTATGTTAATTTTTCCTTCTTGGGGAGGTATGATAAACGGATTACTAACCTTGCGTGGTGCTTGGGATAAAGTTAGAGAAAGTGCCGTATTGAAATTCTTTGTAGTAGCAATTACAGGCTACGGTATGACTACTTTTGAAGGACCTATGCTGTCATTTAAAAGTTTAAATGCTATCGGACATTATACAGATTGGATTGTTGCTCACGTACATATAGGTACACTTGCTTGGAACGGTTTTATGGCTGCAGGTATCATTTATTGGTTGGCTGAAAGATTATGGAAAACAAAATTATATTCTACCAAATTAGCAAACACTCATTTTTGGTTAGGTACATTGGGTATTTTATTTTATTCAATACCATTATATGTAGCCGGATTTACGCAGGCACTGATGTGGAAAGACTTTAATCCTGACGGAACATTAGTATATGGTAACTTTTTAGAAACAGTAACTCAAATATTACCAATGTATGCGATGCGTGCATTTGGAGGAACAATTTATTTAATAGGCTTTATATTATTGGGATATAATATTTATAAAACTGCGAAAGCCGGTTCAACTGTTGAAGATGAATTAGTTGAAGCAGTGCCATTGAAAAAAATAAGTTCGAGAAGATTAGCAGGAGAAGGTTGGCATTCATGGTTAGAAAGACGTACCGTTTTATTTACCTTATTAACAACTGTTGCAATATTAATTGGTGGAGCAGTAGAGATAGTTCCACTATTGATAGTACCTGAAAATATACCTAAAATAACAAGTGTAAAGCCGTATACACCATTAGAACTTGAAGGGAGAGATATTTATATACGTGAAGGCTGCAATAACTGTCACTCACAAATGATTAGACCTTTCCGTTCTGAAGTAGAACGCTATGGAGAATACTCTAAGGCAGGAGAGTTTGTTTATGACAGACCGTTCCTTTGGGGTTCTAAAAGAACAGGACCCGATTTGCATAGAATAGGAGGTAAGTATAATGATAATTGGCATTTTAACCATATGCTAGATCCAACACGAACTTCCCCCGGTTCTATAATGCCTAGTTATCCTTGGTTATTGACAGATGATTTAGATATATCTGATACAGAAGCTAAACTAAAAGGGTTGGTTATTTTAGGAACACCTTATACGCAATTTGAAATTGATAATGCATTACATTTACTGAAGAATCAAGCAAAAAAAATTGAGAAAAACTTAAGGCAAGACCCGGAATTTGTTAAGAATTATGGCGATAGCAATATGCAGGATAAAGAAATTGTTGCCATGATCGCTTACTTACAAAGATTAGGAACAGATATTAAAAAAGGTGAAACAGCTGAAAATTAATTTATGATACGATTTGTAAAACATTATTTTGAAGGGATATCTGATATAGAAATATATCCAATGATATCGTTATTGTTATTTTTTATAGTATTTGTAACAATGTTGATATATGTACTAAGAATACCAAAAAAGAGTATAGAAGAAATTAGTAACTTACCTCTTGATGAGGAAGAAAACATAAATAGTTATGAGTAATAATGAACTATCATTTTGGAAAAGAATAATAAAATCATTAACCAAGGCAAATGAGTTAGGTCAAGAAGAAGATATAATGACCGATCATGATTATGATGGTATACGAGAGTTAGATAATGTATTGCCACCTTGGTGGTTATATGGCTTTTATATTACCATTGCAATATCAATTTATTATACTATAATGGTATTTGCTGATCCTGAAAACTATAACCAAGAGAATGAATATGTTGCAGAGGTAGCGACGGCTAAAGCAGAGATAGAACAATATAAAAAAGATCATCCTGAATTATACGATGATGCCAATTTGGTAGCATTGACTGACCCTGCTGATATTGCAAAAGGAAAAGAATTATTTGCCTCAAAAACCTGTACAGCTTGCCATTTAGCTGATGGTGGTGGTGGTATTGGCCCTAACCTTACTGATGAAAATTGGATTTTAGGAGGTGGTTTTAAAAATATTTTTAATATCATTTCTAAAGGAGGAAGACCGGGCAAGGGTATGATTGCCTGGGAAGGAACGATAAACCAAAAAGAAAGACAACAATTAACGAGTTATATACTTACCTTAAAAGGTACAACGCCTGCAAACCCGAAAGCTCCTGAAGGAGATGTTTGGAAGGGTGAATAAAATAGCTTTCTATTTTTATATAATATGTGTTATAAATGTTTCGTTGGGAGTCATTTATTCAGAGTAATTTTGTATAAAAATAGAAAGCTATTTATTTAAAGAATAGTTTGCAAAATGAACGTATCACAAGACAAAGAACATTTTAGAGATTCAATTGGTACAATTACTGATGATGGTAAGCGCAATCATATTTTTCCTAAAAAACCAAAAGGAAAGTTTACAAATTATAGAACATATGTAAGTTGGTTTTTATTACTTCAACTAATTTTTGCTCCTTTTATAAAAGTGAATGGAAATCAATTTATTCTGTTAAATGTGATGGAGCGAAAATTCAATATTTTCGGTCAGCCATTTTGGCCTCAAGATTTTCACTTGCTGGTATTATCAATGTTGGTAGGTATTGTTTTTATCATTCTTTTTACAGTTATATTCGGTCGGATCTTTTGTGGGTGGATGTGCCCTCAAACTATTTTTATGGAAATGATTTTTCGAAAGATTGAATTTTGGATCGAAGGAGATAGAGGGAAACAAATTCGTTTAGATAAACAACCATGGACTGCAGAGAAAATTAGAAAAAAAGGATTAAAATGGTTTATATTCTTCTTAATTTCGTTTATTCTTTCAAATGTTTTTTTAGCCTATTTTATAGGAAGTGATGTATTATTACAATATATAACTGACAATCCGCTAAATCATGTTGGTATACTTTTAAAATTGCTGGTTTTTACATTGATTTTCTTTTTTGTATTTGCTTGGTTTAGAGAACAGGTATGTATTATAGTATGCCCTTATGGACGACTACAAGGAGTGTTATTAGACAGAAAATCTATAGTTGTTGCATATGATCATAAAAGAGGTGAAGATAAAAACGGACGTAAAATAATCCGTAAAAATGAAGATAGAGCAGCTTTAGGTCATGGTGATTGCATAGACTGTAACCAATGTGTTGTTGTTTGCCCTACAGGTATTGATATAAGAAATGGTACACAATTAGAATGTGTTAACTGTACAGTATGCATTGATGCTTGTGATGAAATAATGGACAAAATAGGTTTTGAAAAAGGATTGATTAGATATGCTTCTGAGGATGATATAACTGAAGGTAAAAAGTTTAAGTTTGATACTAGAATAAAAGCATATACTGCAGTATTAACTATTTTAGTAACTGTTTTAGTTACATTATTATTTTTAAGAGCAGATATAGAAGCAACTATACTTAGATTACCGGGACAAATGTTTACTACTACAGAAGATGTGGTAAGTAATATATATACATTTAAGTTAATTAATAAAACAGTAAATGATCTAGAAAATGTTGAGATCAAACTAATCTCACATAATGGAGAAATAAAAATGGTCGGAGGAAAAAGTAATGTGTTAAAAGGGTCACTTAAAGAAGGGACAATATTTATTGAAATTGAAAAGAAAGATCTAACTTCGTCAAAAGAAAAATTAAAAATAGGAATATATGCTGATGGTAAATTAATTGAAACAACTTCAACTAATTTTCCAGGACCAATTAAATAGTTGGTAGTTTGCAGTAAGCAGCCTTCTCCTGTAAGCTTTTCATTTGTCCACCAAATCCGACAGAGGCGGAGAAGGAGGAAAGCTTTGTAGGCAATCTAACTTTATAAGAAAGTTCAATGTAGAGATATTGATTTAGGGCAATTGGGATTGATTAAAATATAACATTGTCAAATGATTAAATGTGATTAAAATGAAAATAAAAATAAATTGGGGTACAGGTATAGTAATAGCTATGGTATTATTTATGACGTTTATTCTCCAGTTTTTATACAGATCTTTTGATGCTAAAAATAGCCATGATTTAGTTTCTGAAGATTATTATAAAGATGAACTCTATTATCAACAGGAAATTGATAAAATGAATAATGCGAGTAAGTTAGAGCAAAATCTAATTCTAAAACACGTTAAGGAAGGTTTTTTAATTACTTTTCCTAAAGATATGGATGCAACTAAAATTACCGGTACTGCTTATTTTCAAAGACCATCTAGTAAAAGCTTAGATTTTCAACAAGAAGTTGTTTCATTGACAAATTCTAAACTATTAATTAATCATACCAATTTAGTTTCAGGAAAATGGAAAGTAAAGATTGATTGGAAATATAATGATGAAGAGTTTATGTTGAAAGAAACTGTTTTCTACTAATAATAACTTGAGCTATTTAACGATCTTTATTAAAGATTAAAGATTAAAGATTAAAGATTAAAGATTAAAGATTAAAGACTAAAGACTATTTTATACACTGCTTTCATACTAGGATTATTAGGTAGCTTTCACTGTATTGGTATGTGTGGACCGATAGCCTTTGCATTACCGGTTGATAGAACCAACAAATCTAAAATGGTCTTTCAAACCTTTTTATATCACTTTGGAAGACTGTCTAGTTACGCATTGATTGGGTTAATTTTCGGACTTGTTGGTAAAGGGTTATATCTAGCAGGGTTTCAACAACGCTTGTCTATCTTGATGGGAGTTTTAATGATTCTGATAGTATTGATTCCTGTACAGTTTTTTAATAAATATAATTTTTCAAAACCATTATATAAATTTATTGGGTATGTTAAGACTAAATTAGGGTTTTACCTAAAACGTAAAACAAATAGTACATTTTTAGCAATAGGGTTTTTCAATGGTTTTCTACCTTGTGGATTGGTATATATGGCATTGATTGGAGCCATTGCAGCTTCAGATGCGATAAATGGCAGTATTTATATGTTTCTTTTCGGGTTAGGAACCGTACCTATGATGAGTGTAGCAGTATTAGCAGGTAATTTTTTAAAGATTTCTATAAGAAATAAAATCCAAAAAACCATCCCTGTATTTATAGTGATTATTGGTTTACTATTTATTCTACGTGGTTTAGGTTTGGGCATTCCTTATATTTCACCTTCTGATGAGAAACTACAAATCTCTAACAATGTAGCTGCTTGTGAGTAATGGCCTCACCCATCCCGATAGTTATCGGGACTCCCGGAAAGCAAAGGTTTTTCAGGTTTCATTTGGTTGACATTAAAATGAAATTCTAAAATTATTATTTTGATATTGTGATTTCCCCTTTAGGGGAGATACGCCTATGGCGGAGAGGGGATTTTAATTCACATACTCATTCTTATCAATGATAATAGCTTCATTCTTACTTTTTTGTAGTACCGCTTTTAAGTGCAAGTAATCATGATAACTTAGATATTTATCAACACTTAAATGCAACCTCAAATTAATGGTATTAGGTTGTTGATTTAAATAATCACTAAATTGATCAATAGACATTATACTATCATTAATTGAAATACCATTTTTAGAATAGTCAATAAATAAATGTTTGCTTAAGCTATCACTATTAGCTAACCTTGTTTTATCGATTGACTTGTCAGTAATATAATTGATAACATCAAACTGTACTGTAGATAAGGTATTTGAACCTGAATCTACATAAGAAAAATAATTAGTATCATCTTTATCTTTTGGGTGCATGGCAGGTTTTTCCCTTTTTTCAATCAGTTTTTTTAAATGGGGAATCACTTGATATAATGGCAATCGTTTATCAATGTTGAAAATCCAATTGGTAGTTGAAATAGAGTTGTTTCTATTTAATTCTACAATAGTATCACCATCTTGCATTTTAAAAAATAGCCATATTTGAGAGTTGTCGTAAATAGTATCTTGAATGCCACTAATGTTTAATACAGGTAACTGAACGTTCTTTTTCTCACAACTGATAGTAAATATTAGTATTGCGAGTGTTATAATTTTAAATTTTAAACTCATAATTTTAAATCTGATAAATATTCATCAGCATAGTTTTCACATAAACTTAATGTTTCCTGTAAATCATCTATCGTTGTTCTAGGATTAATCAAACACATCCTTAAAACTACTTGATCGAGTAAAATTGTAGTAACTAATACAGCATTTCTAGATACAATTATTTGTTTTGAAATATGTTGATTGAGTTTATCTAATGCTAATTCAGGTAAATTATAATTGATGGGGTTACATCTAAAGTTTATGACAGCCAATGTTGCAGGAGAAATCACTTCCCATTTTGGACTTTTTCTTAGTATATCTTCAAGGTTTTCGGTTAAAGTAATACTGTATTGAATAGCTTTTCTAAAAGCATTCAATCCGAAAGTTTTGATTGACATATAAAATTTAAGTGCTCTAAAACGGCGAGTTAACTGAATACCATGGTCATAAAAATTTATTTCAGATTCATTACCTTCAATATCACGTAAATACACAGGTTTTTCACTAAAGGTTTTACTCAACCATTTATGATCTTTTACTAATAAACATCCTATTTCATAAGGCTGAAAAAACCATTTATGAGGGTCAACTGTAAGAGAATCAGCCATTTCAATACCTTTTAAATATTGGTTGCCTTTTTCTGATAAAATGGCAGCTCCACCATAAGCGCCATCTATATGCATCCATAAATTTTCCTTTTTACAAATTGTGGCAATTTCTTCTAATGGATCTACAGTTCCTGTATTTGTTGTTCCGGCTGTAGCTATGATACAAAAAGGAGTATAGCCTTCGAGTTTATCTTTGGCAATACAATTCTTTAACTTATTTAATGACATTTTAAATTCCATATCAGTCGGAATTACTCTAACCTGACGTTTTTTAAAACCCAGTACACGTATTGCTTTAATATTTGACGAGTGTGCTTGGTCAGATAAATAGATGATAGCTTTAGAATAGTCACCTCCACATTTTATACGTCTGGCTGTTGCCAAAGCAGTTAAATTTGCCATTGACCCGCCACTGGTGAATAAACCACCACCTTCAGTAATCGGAAAATTAAACATTTCTAATAACCAATTCAGAGTAACTATTTCTAATTCAGCAGCTGCAGGAGAAGCTGACCAACCGCCTGAAAAAATATTAAATCCTGAAGCAATTGTATCAGCCATAACACTGATATAATTACTAGGACTGGGAACAAAAGAATAAAATTTTGGATGTGTTAGTAAATCAACATGAGGTAAAACATTTTGAATTACATGATTCAGTACTTTTTCGGGCGGACTCGCTTCATTAGGTATGGCTTCTTGTAATAAAGCATCCATTTGTTTTCTGTCAGCTAAACTAACTAGTTTTTGAGAACTCAGATTATGAAAATGTGATACTAATAAATCAACTATTTTATAGCCATATTGCCTCATTTCTTCTTTAGAAAGTGTAAGAGGAGCATTCAAATTATCTGTCATGATTCTATTTTAAATAACAGAACGGAAGATAAGTTTTTGTTTTTATTTTTAAAAGAATAATAAATACTATTTTCTAAACTCGTTACTCATTTAAACCCGTATTATTCATGGATTTTCGTTATGAAAAGTCAAAATACCAATAGATAAGGGAAGCGCAGGAGTTTTTATAAGAGGAATTGTTTACCCAATTTTGGGTTATAAAAATTTTGAGCATTTCCTTAGATTGCAGGTAGTTTGGCTTTGGAATAGAACATCCGTGAATAATACGGGATAAGCAATAGGTGATAAATTTTTCCATTATTTTATCAGTTTTGTTGTATTAAAATTCAATTTTACAACTTAGGTTTGTTATCATTATCGCTTCACGACCTTCAGCCACAGTTTGATTCTTAAAATTGTATTTAAAACCTAATTATGCAATTAGTTTTAAGGAACATCTCTCCCTTCGCCAAACTTAAGAACCCAAAATTTTGAAATTTTTATATTATGCTTAATAAGCGCATTTAATAAGTCTTTTTCATGTTGAATAATTGTTTCGTCAGTATGCCCTGAAAACGTGCCGAAGTGCATTCCCAAACTTTGCTGAACATTAAGTAGTTGATGTGCACGAACTGCATCTTCTGGGTTCATGTGCTCTTTTTCCATAAACCATCTTGGTTCATAGGCTCCAATTGGGAGGATTGCTAACCGAAAATTATCAAATCGTTTATTAATTTCTTTTAAAAAACTCCCATAACCTGTATCTCCTGCAAAATATATCCGTCCTGAATTTCCTTCTAATACAAATCCGCCCCACAAGGTTTTATCTTTGTCACATATTCCTCTACCCGATGCGTGTCTTGAAGGAACAAAGGTGATTTTCGTAGTAGAATTATTAAAACTAAATTCATGCCACCAATCCATCTCAACCACATTATTAAACCCTTCAGATTCTAACAACTTTTTTACACCCAAACCGACTAATATTTTTGGATTATGTTTTTTGGTTAGTTCCCTTAAAGTGGGCAAGTCCAGATGGTCGTAATGATTGTGACTAATCAAAATAGCATCAATTACGGGAAGGTCTTCCATTGCTACACCTGGATTGCGTACACGTTTTGGCCCAGCCCAACTAACTGGTGATGAGCGTTTAGACCAAGTAGGGTCTGTTAAAATGTTTAAATTGTCCATTTGCAATAAAACTGTGGCGTGGTTTATAAAAGTAACTCGTAAACGCCCGTTTTCAACCCTCTTTGGTGGGATTGGTTGGGACGAATCATTTATCCATTCAGGCCATTCCGGTGGGTTCATTGTCCACAGCATTTTAATTATACTCTTCAATGAGTTTGAAGAATCATTATGATAAAACCTAGAACCATCAAAATGATCTGACGGAAGACCTTTATAGGTATTATAATGACAAGAAATAATTATAATAGTAGTAATTAGGATAACTGGAATCATAATCATTTTAATTTTTTTCATATTTGCCTTTAAGGATTATTTTATATTACAATAGTTTAAAACCATCGTCTAACAGAATTCTTATATTCAAGATATGTTTGACCGAATTTACCTTCTAAATAACGCTCTTCACGAGGGATTACGTAAATAGTAATTATCAATAACGCAGGCACTATACTCAGTAACACCCAAACACTATTCATCCACAAAGCAACTCCAAAGTGTAGGAGTACCATACAGACATACATTGGGTTACGACTAAAACGATATGGTCCCTTTCTGACAATAGTGGTCGTTGATTGATCAGGTTTTATAGAAGTGCTTGCTACTTTAAATTCCCTAAAACACAAACCAGCTACTATTAAACTCACTACGATTAGCCCATAACCAAGCCACAGAAACGTTGTTTCTATATATATATCAAGTGGATATAGAACATTTAAAAATATGCCTACACCTACTGCGATTAGATGAATAAGCGGTGGCGGAAAATGAACTCCAGCATTGTCTATATTTTTGACTTTAGATTTTTTTTTCATAATTAGAGATTATAACAGTTAGTTTAAAATTCTATTTTGTAACTAAGATTAGGAATCATAATCGTTTCCCTGTTTTCATCAACAGTTTGTTCAATAAAATTGTACTGAAACCCTTGAAAATCTCCATAACTTGTTGCATTCAATACTTTTAATGCAAATTCGTGAGAGGTATTCTTCTTGTTTATCCTATAACTTGCTGTAAAATGAGCAATAAACGCAGGGTCAATTTGTTGTGAAAATGCGTTGGTTTCATCAAAAACAACTTCTTCAGCAATAATAGACTCTCCCAACTTATAAGGCGTAAATCGTTCTCCTCCTTGATATGTAAGACGAATATTTAGCCCTAATACATTTTGTTTGTTTTTACCAAGATTCCATTCTCTTCCGCCAAGCAGATTGAACAAATAGTTCATATTAAACCTTGTGTTTCTCCATATTCCATCTCCTCCGGTATATTCCGAATTAAATAGCGATGTGGTCAACATAAAGTAATAACCTTTTGTTAAATATTTTTCAAGGGTAATATCAACTCCATAATTTCTACCTTTCCCTGTGTTTTCAAATTTATCATTAATAAACCAATTATCTCTAAGGTTAATGAATGAAAATGAACTGTTTGCTACTACTGGAACATTAAATAAAATTTGATAATAAGGTTCAACTTTAAGCAATAAATTTTTGGATAGGTTATTACTATAACTCAACACAAAATGATGGGCTTTCGTAAAGTCCATATCCTGATTGTTGAATTCTCCTGTTAATGCATCTCTTGTAAAAAAGTAATTTAATCTTTCCAGACGACTGTGCAATCCATAACCAAATCCAATTTGCTGATTAGTTGTCCATTGCCATTTTGCTCCAATTCGTGGTTCTATCGTAAAGTTGTTATTTAATGTAAAAAGTTGTGCATTTAGACCCATATTGACAGTAAGCCTATTGTTTATATGAATAGCCGAACTACTATATGCGGAAAGCAAGGTGCTAAACCCGGTTTCATCAGTTATCGTTGTGAGTGGTGTGCCAGAAACTAAAGCATCTTCAAGTAGTATATTGTACTGCATTCCTGTAACTGTAAACCCTATTTTGTTGGTGTGTTTCTTGCTTATTTTAGTGTTTAGAGAAGAGTTTAATACAAAGTTCCAAGTCGTATTTTCTATGTTACTTTGAGGTAGTAATTCTTCTTGGGCATCTAACCGTTTAATTTTCCAATCAATACCGCTAACTGTAGTTGCTAAGGTTGTTTTTAATAGTGATTTATCGTTAATAAATATCTTGTGATTTATTCCTGTTGTTGCCATAAATTGTTTGGCATCATAATCTTCTTTGTCAGATGAATAATATCTTTCTTCACTGTCTTTTATTTTTACTTTTGCTCCATCAATCAAACCAAGACCCCAAACAGAAAACACACCTGCCTTTTTTGTTGGGAAGTTTAGTTTGAATGAAAGATCTTGGTAGTCAATTCCCTCATTGGCATTGGTTATTTGACCTACGAGACCAAAAGTAGAATAGCGGTAATTGAATAGGTAAGATGCGTTTTTTCCTTTTTTAAAAGGGCCTTCGGATGCCACGTCAATACCCATAACCCCTACCTGTAACGTATGTTCATAGTCTTCATTATTGCCTGTTCGCATAAATATATCAAACACACCAGACAATGCATTATTATATTCTGCTGGAAATGCACCCGTAAAAAAATCGGAATTGGCAAGCAACTGACCGCTCAACGCAGTTAGTGCTCCGCCACCCATACCTGTCAAATCGGCAAAATGATTGGGGTTTGGAATTTCAATGCCTTCCATTTTCCATTGTAAAGATTTAGGAGCATTACCTCTTACAATAATTGCATTACTATTCACACCACTTGCCACTCCTGCAAATGAAGATGCAAGTCTGGCAGGATCATCAAACCCTCCTGCGTACCGTTTGGCTTCTTCTACGCTTAACATTCTGGCACTTACAGTTGCCATTTTGTTGAGGACTTTTTCTTTATGTAGTCTTGGTTTTATTACTATTTCCCCAAGTGATACTGCATTTTCTTTCATACTTATTTCTACATAAGAAACCTTGGAGGATGATACAATAAGTTCTGTTACAATTACAGATTCGTACCCAATAAATGAAACTTGAAGGCTATACCTTCCAACAGGTACATTTTCTAAAATAAAATTCCCATTGTCATCTGTTGTGGATCCGATAATAGGGTCTGTATCTAGCAAAACCACATTAACATAAGGTAAAGGAACTTCTGAGTCTTGGTCAACTACTTTTCCTTTAATTGTTTGAGTTAATTGTTGAGCTGATACCATAATTGTTAGTAAAAATAATGTAAGGATAAATATAATATATCTCATAATCGTGTATCATTTTTTGTTAAAATTGATGCAAAATTAAGATGTATTATTGGGCTAATTTTCACATTTCTTGCGAAGTGTTTAACATTTCTTGCGATTCTTTTTATTTTGGGGATAAGGCAATATAAAATTGATAAGAAATATCGTGTGGATGATTTGTAATAGGGTCATCAAGAGGAATAATAATAGCAGGAACGTGATTTATTTCAAAACCACTTTCTGGTAGCCATTGCATAACAAATTTGGTTACAGATTTGACTAATTCGTCAATACCTCCATTAATTCTATATGTTGCATAAGTTCTTGACGGAATTTCTTGGTAATTTATTTCTCCGGAAATATCAGGTTTCGATTTAACAGAAATACAAGTAAGAAATCTACATTTATCCAATGCAGTAAAAGCAGGATAATCTCGCATTAATGCAAATACTTCAGTATTAGAATTTATTAAATCCCTTGCTGACGCCCATTGTTTTATTCTTTTATACCCATCTATAACTGTATCAATATCTTTTAAGGTTACAGAAATGTAAATCAACTTTTTAGGTGGTAGTTTTATTACTTTTACTTCTAAGCCCTCTAACTCTGTATCAATTTCAGATGATAGAAAAGATGTTTGGTTAATTTTGTTTTGTCCTATAGAGTCCATCTTTGATTGAAGAATAGCAATTTTTTCTTTATCATTTTTTTTCCTAAACCTATCAGGACTTAATCCATAATAATTTTTAAATGCTCTTGAAAATGCTTCTAAAGAATTAAATCCATATTGAATAGCAACTTCAAATAAAGACGTTTCAGATTTTGCCACAATATCATGAGCTGTTGCCTCAAGTCGTAACCGTTTGATATATTGTTTAGGTGTTTCTTTAACAATAGATTTGAATATTCTTTGAAAATGGAAAGGTGAAAAATTAGCAATTGATGCTAATTCTGCTAAAGGTAATTCTTTTTCTACATTTTTTTCAATGTGTTCTTTTACTCTATTTATCCGAATTATATTTTCTTTTTGATTACTCAAATGTTTGTTTTAATGTGTGGCAACGAGAGTCTGCGCAAAAACCTCAAATTTAACTTATTTTTCATGGTTCTAGTTTATAATCGTGTTGATATTTTTTGTTTAACCACTAAGAACACTGTGGGTGGCACAAAGAGTACAAGGTAAAATGAAAATAATTCTTTCTGAGCTTTGTGTAAATCTTTGAGTTCCTTGTGGTTAATGACAACAACACCGCTCTAAACTAGAGCTATATTTATTATGACCACAAGTTAACATTTTTTCCTATAGATGAAATACAATAAATTCCAGGACAATAAAAAGAAAATGTATCTAGCCTATTTTATTGGTTAATTTAATCAAAAGAATTCCCGACGGCTTGCCTCGGGGATAGTCGGTTTCAAGAATTTTTTATTAAAAAAGGTATAGATAATTATAAACTAAAAAAACGTCCTACAAGTAGGACGCTCTTTTTTAACTAACTCAAATAATTTATACAATGAAAACAAATTATTAATTTGCTTCGTATATATAACGACAATTGTTATGCCAAAATTGTGTAAGTATTGTTAAGTTACCGTTAAATAGTACTAAAAAAATGTTAAGAAACCTTATAAAATATGCTTTTGTGCTTTATAAGAAGAACGAACCAAAGCACCACTTTCTACATGTCTAAAACCCATCTCTAAACCAATTTTTTCATATTTCTTAAATTGATCTGGTATAATAAACTCTTTTACAGGTAAATGCTTTTTACTAGGCTGTAAATATTGACCAATAGTTATCACATCAACATTTACATTTTTTAGATCTTCCATAGTTTGGAGTACTTCTTCTTCTTTTTCACCTAAGCCAAGCATAATGCCGGATTTTGTTCTGTTGATACCGCTATCTTTTAAATATTTTAAAACACCTAAACTTCTGTCGTATTTTGCTTGAATACGAACTTCTCGTGTTAAACGCCGTACAGTTTCAACATTATGTGAAACTACTTCGGGTGCTACAGCAATGATTCTGTCTATATTTTTTTGTATGAATTGAAAATCAGGAATCAACGTTTCTAAGGTTGTTTCAGGATTTGCCCTGCGAATGGCATCAATGGTTTCTGCCCAAATAATAGAACCACCATCTTTTAGATCATCCCTATCAACAGAAGTAATAACGGCATGTTTGATTTTCATTAATTTAATTGAACGTGCTACTTTTTCGGGTTCTTCCCAGTCAATAGTTCCCGGTCTTCCGGTTTTTACACCGCAAAATCCGCATGAACGTGTACAGATATTTCCTAAGATCATAAAGGTAGCAGTACCTTCACCCCAGCATTCACCCATATTTGGACAACTACCACTTGTACAAATTGTGTGCAAATCATATTTATCAACCAAACTGCGTAATTCTGTGTATTTTTTTCCAATAGGCAATTTTACACGTAACCACTTGGGCTTTTTTAAAGGAACGATTACAGATTCTTCAGACATAAACTACATATTGAAATGCAAAGTTACGAAGGAATAATGTGAAGGGTACCTCTATTAATTCATTTCTTTCAAAAAACAATTAGAATAAATGATATGCGAGGTACATTTTTTTTGAAATAGTTTTTCTATTTCAAAATAAAATTCCCGAAGCAGATTGTTTGTTATCATTGTTCCCAAAGGGTTTTCAGAGTTTCCCTTATACTTCATAAAATTCCCTTGCATTATCTCGACCTGCCCGACTTCGTCATTCAGGCGGGTAGTGCTTTATAAATTTTATTCGTCTAAGAAAAGCTCTGATCCCGGATAGCTATCGGGATTGATGCAAATGAATTAATAGAGATACCCTAAAGTAAATCTCAAATTTTAAATCAAAATTTATAACTCGTAACTCATAACTCCCAAATCATAAATTCATTAAATACCAAATACTAAATCCGATCAGGAAAATAATTCCTAAATAACTAATAACTTTCATTGTTATAGAAGGATGCCATTCTTTAGGAGTATGCTTACTAGAAATCAACATAAAATTAGCAATGGCATAAAATGGTGCTGTTAAAAATGATAAAATAGTTGCTATTTTAATCATTGTTATCATGTTAGAAATAAATAGTGTTAAAATCAATACAGTACCTATAGCAAGTAACGTTATCCATATAATATAATTGAATTTATAGGTTTTGTTAAATAATAATTCTGTCGTTTTTGCCATAGCTCTAGGCGAAGCATCTAAGGTTGTTAAGGTTGTACTAAACATAGTAGTAAATGCAGCAATTGCTATAAAAATAGAAGTTTGACTTCCTAAGTTTTCTGTATATAAATTGATAATTTGTTGTGCAAATTTTCCTGCGCTACTACTAAATTCATTTCCAGAATTAAACATAACCAATGTGCCCAAAGATAAAAAACAGATGGCTAGAAACACAGTTGCTATATAACCGATATTAAAGTCAAAAATAGCCTGTTTGGTATCAAAACCCTTTTTAAGATCTTTTTGTTTTTCGATTGCCCATAAAGAATGCCAAGCTGAAATATCTAAAGGAGCCGGCATCCACCCTAAGAAGGCAATTAAAAAGCCAATTTCTAAGGTTCCTTTAGGGAATATTTGCACAAAATCATACGATTTTGTAGTATTGAACAATGCTGTACCAACTGCGATAATTGTACTTACTGTAAGTACTACAATAATTACCTTGATAAGATTATCGAGTAATTTATACTTACCAATTAATAAAATTGAGACTGATATGATAGTTATTATAATACTCCAAATAGTCAGATCAGGGGTAATACCGAAAAGATTAACTGCCAACCCTGCCGTTACAATGGTAACAGCAGCTTGAATGGTAAACATAGTAGTAAAAGTGAGGATATAATATAGTATTAAAACACCTTTGCCTAGCTTTTTATAACCGTCAATTAAGCTTTCGCCGGTAGCAGTTGCATATCTGGGGCCATATTGAAAAAAAGGATATTTGAAGATATTTACCAGCACTAATGCCCATAATAAACCGAATCCGAAATCGGCACCGGCACGTGTAGATTGTACTAAATGTGACACGCCAATGGCAGCACCTGCAAACAATAACCCCGGTCCGAGAGATTTAATCCAATTTTTTTTCACACATAAATGGTTAAATAATTAAAAGATGTGAAAATACTAAAAAAAATTAATCGATATTCTGTTTGTTAATGATTTCAGCCAATAATTTTTTGGCTCGAAGTAGTTTGACTTTAATATTACTCATCGGTTCATTGAGTGTTTCAGCCATTTCTTTATAGCTCATTTCTTGAAAAAAACGAAGATTGATAATTTCTTGATAATGAGGTTTCAATTGTTTGATATAGGCAAGTAATTCTGCCAGATTTTGTTCAATGATCAATTTATCGGCAGGGGTAGGTTCTTCATCTTTTATTTTATGGGCTTCAGAACTTTCTTTATGGATAGATATGGTTTCGGTCTTTCGCTTTCGTAATTGATCTATATATAAATTATTTGAAATTGAGATCAACCATGTTTTAAATTCATATTTTTCATCAAAAGTATGGATCTTATCAAATGCTTTTGCAAATGTTCTGATGGTAAGATCTTCCGCTTCATTTTCATTATTAGTTTTACGATATAAGAAACGATAGATATCTTTCCAAAACATATTTAATAATGAAGTATAGGCAGTATCTTTTCCTTCTTTGGCTTTATTGATAGTTTCTAATATGTCTTTTGTTTTATTTACCAAGATGTAGGTTTTGATATCAAATTACTTAAATAAACTCCGAATTGAGAAATAACAAGTATAAAGTCAAGTATAGGAAAAAATATAATAAGGTCTTTTTCACATAGCTTTTTAGCTGAATTTCCTAGAATTATATATTGAGTTGTTAGTCGGATAATTAGTAAAATAGTTACAAGTTGCCATTTAAACGATAAAACAAGCAGTATTATTGCTAATATCCAAAATAGAAATTGTGAAAGATAAAATAGACCTAATAGAAATTGATGAATAGGATTGTAATGATTAGCTGTGGTTAGATGTCTTCTTTTTTGTTTAAACCATTTAGTGAATGTTTTTTTAGGTTTAGAGATAGTAAAACTCGTTTTAGAAAAACAAATAGCTGTATTTTTTTTGTTTGCTATCTGATTGATCAATAGATCATCATCACCAGATTGTATATGAGCATGATTTGAGAATCCGTTTGCTTTATTAAAAACGTTTTTAGTATAGGCTAGATTTCTACCAACACCCATATATGGAATTCCGATTTTTGCGTAAGAAAAATACTGCACAGCAGTTAATAAGGTTTCAAAGCGAATTAGCTTATTCAACAATGAATTCTTAATTTTTTGATAGCTACCATAGCCTAAAATAATCGTTTTATCTTCGGTAAACTGTGAAGTCATTTCAATAATCCAGTTTTTTGAATTGGGTTTGCAATCAGCATCTGTAAAAAGAAGATGTTCATTTGTGGTCATTTCAATGCCTTTAGTGGCCGCATTTTTTTTATTTCCTCTATATTCTGGAGTTGGTTTAATGTCGACAATCTTTAAATTGAGATAGTCGTTTTTAAATGTATTGAGTATTGATATCGTGTTATCAGTTGAAGCATCATTAACTACAATTACTTCAAAATTTGGATAGTTTTGAGTTAATATTGATGTAAGGTTTTCGTTTAAATTTTCAGCTTCGTTTTTAGCACAGATAATTATTGAAACAGGAATAGCTTTAGGAGTTATTTTTTGCTGATTTGAAAAAGAGAATTTTCCGAAAAGGAAAAGATAATATAGTAGTTGAATAGTTACGCTAATAACAAAAACATAAAATAATACAGTAAATAGCATTTTTTATTTATGCTGAGGTTCTTCACAAGAATCAAATTGGTCAGGGGTTTTTCCGCAAAAACCACAGGCTACATCTTCTTTGTTTAGTACAGGGTTTTGACTAGCACAGGTACCCGCAAATTTTCCATCTTTTTTTGCCCAAATTTTAATAGCAATTCCTGCAATTGCTAATGCTAATAGACCAAATGTAAGTAATAGAAGTTTCATTGTCTTAATCTTTGTGCAAAGATAAGGATTTATGGATAAAATAAATCAGATAATATTTACTTCAGCTTCTAAAGCAATACCAAACTTTTTCAAAACTGCTTTTTGAATTTTTTGAGCCAGCTCCCAAATTTCTTTCCCCGTAGCATTGCCATAATTCACTAACACTAAAGCCTGATTTTTATGCACTCCTGCATCACCAAAACGTTTGCCTTTAAATCCACATTGCTCAACTAACCATCCGGCAGGAACTTTATAAAGGATTTTAGATTTACGATTTACATCCCGATCCCGATAGCTATCGGGATCGGGATGAGGTTTGTTGCCTTTTACTTCGTAAAAAGGCATATTTAGATGTTTTTCCTGTAATTTTTCAAATTGTTCTTTTGAGATTACAGAGTTTTTAAAGAAACTACCACTATTACCAATTTCTTTTGGGTCTGGTAATTTACTTTGACGGATTGTAATTACAGCATCAGAAATATCTTTTATGGTTGTATTTTTAATATTATTCTTTTCTAATTCTGATTGAATAGCACCATAAGAGCTGTTGAGTTTATGATGATTTTTTGTAAGTTTAAAAGTAACACTAGTAATGATATAGTTATCTTTTTGCTCATTTTTAAAAATAGAATCCCTGTAATCAAATTCACAATCTTTATTAGTAAAAATTTTAGAAGTATTATTTTCAATTTTCAATCCTTCAACCTCATGTATAGTATCTTTAACTTCAACACCGTAAGCGCCAATATTTTGAATAGGTGTAGTACCTACATTACCCGGAATTAAAGATAAATTCTCTACACCACCATAATTATGATCAATACACCATAAAACAAACACATGCCAATTTTCTCCGGCTTGTACTTTAATAAAAGCGTCATTCTCATCAGAATGAAGAACCTCTATTCCTTTAGTGTTAAGATGAACAACTAACTTTTCTATATCTTTTGTGAGCAGTAAATTACTTCCTCCACTAAGAATAAAAAAATCTTTTTCAGTACTAAGTAATTCTTTTAGTTCGTTTAAAGATGCAATGTCAATATAGCGTTGAGCATTTACAGCAATGCCAAAGGTGTTATAAGGTTTTAACGATATGTTTTGTTGAATTTTCAATATTTATTTTCTTTGTTGTTTGGTCGAGCGCAGTCGAGACCTTTTCCCGAATACTCGGGACGCTCAAGGTGATATTTTATTGGTTATAAGCTTCTAGAGCTTTTTTTAAAATTTGAACTGAACGAATTAAATCTTTTTTATTCAACACATATGCTATTCTAACTTGATTTAATCCTAAGCCTTCGGTGGCATAAAAACCGGCAGCCGGGGCAACCATAATAGTTTCATTGTTTAACTGGAAGCTTTCTAACAACCATTGTGCAAAATGATCTG
This sequence comes from Flavobacteriaceae bacterium, assembly GCA_021648445.1. GTDB lineage: Bacteria > Bacteroidota > Bacteroidia > Flavobacteriales > Flavobacteriaceae > Aureibaculum. The sequence goes on along the minus strand of JAKISU010000005.1, from coordinate 23,460 downwards.
CATTTTCAACAGGAAGTTCAGCAATACAATAAAATGCACCTTTAGGTTTTGCCACTTTTATTCCTTCAATTTTTTCAAGTTCAGTAATCAATGTATTTCGCCTGTCTACATATTCATCTATAACATCGTCAAAATAACTTTGAGGTGTATCTAATGCAGCTTCACTTGCAATGAGTGCATAAGTTGGCGGACTTAATCGTGCTTGTGCAAATTTTAAAGCCGTAGCAATAACGTCAGTATTTTTAGATACTATACAACCAATTCTTGCGCCACACATACTATAACGTTTTGAAACAGAATCAATCATAATAGTATATTGTTCTAATCCCTTTTCTTGCATCACAGAATAATGTTCTAACCCGTCATAAGCAAACTCTCTGTAGACTTCATCAGCAATCAAAAATAAATCATATTTTTTTACGATTGTTGCTAATTTTTGTATTTCTTCTTTTGAATATAAATACCCGGTCGGATTACCGGGATTACAAATTAATATTGCTTTGGTTTTAGGTGTAATTAATTTTTCAAATTCCTCAATAGGAGGTAAGGCGAAATTATCTTCAATTTTAGAGATAACAGGAATCACTTTTATGCCTGACGCTATTGAAAAGCCATTATAATTGGCATAAAAAGGTTCAGGTATTATTACTTCATCATCAGCATCCATGATGCTACCAAATGTAAAAAGCAATGCTTCACTACCGCCTGTGGTAACAATTATATCATTAGTATTGACACTGATATTATTTTTTGCGTAATAAGCAGCTAGTTTAGTTCGATATGTTTCAGAACCTTCAGAACGTGCATATGCCACTACTTCCAACTTATTATTTTTAACTGCATCAAGAGCAATTTGAGGTGTTTTTATATCTGGTTGACCGATATTCAAATGAAATACTTTTACACCCTTTTTTTTGGCATCTTCTGCATAAGGAACTAATTTTCGAATAGGCGATTCGGGCATTTTTAATCCTTTATTTGATATACTTGGCATTGATATTAAAATTTAAAACAAAATTGCAAAAATAAATTCGGATAAACGACTGTACTAGAGTAGAATTTTTCAACCCTTTTTAGGTGCTATGTTAATTTAGGTGGGTGATTTATATTATTAATTGCTCTGTAAAGCACAATGTCAGGAATGACATTCGTAAATCAAAATTACACTATAAACGACATAGAGCCTCTTTTATGTATTAAGGCTAAGAGAGTTAATAGTTAAAGTTTTGCCAAAAAGGTTTAAGCCATTTTAATTTTTCTTAAATTTAGAACATATACTTAATATATGCTAAGAAGAGTATTTATTGTATTGTGTGCTTTTTTTATCTCTGTAAATTGTTATTCACAAGATATATTTAAAATTATTGGAGGTCAAGAAAGTCATTCAATGCGATTTGAATTGATCAATAATTTAATAATTATTCCTGTAAAAGTTAATGGTAGTGAACTGAATTTTTTATTAGATACCGGAGTCAATAATACCATTATGTTTAATTTAAGTTTAAAAGACTCTTTAAGACTAAAGAACACAGAAAAAATAAGATTAAGAGGCTTAGGAGAAGGCGAATACATAGATGCTATTAAATCAACTAATAATGTATTTAGAATAGGAAAAATTGCTAATGGTTATCACATGATATACCTTATTCCGGGAAAAGAATTTGATTTATCTGCTAACTTAGGTGTTAATATTAATGGCATAATAGGAGGTGATTTATTTCATGATTTTATTGTTGACATTAATTATACAACTAAAAGATTAAAATTTTATAAACCATCTAGTTACATATATAAGAGGTGTAAAAAGTGTCAAACTTTTGACTTAGATTTTTATAAGAATAAACCCTATATAAACCTTATTGTACAATCTAAAGACACTGAAAAGACAACTGTTAAATTACTAATTGATTCTGGAGCAAGTGATGCGCTTTGGTTATTTGAGAAGTCGAATGAAAAAATTAAAGTGCCAGAAAATCATTATGTAGATTATTTGGGTAAAGGGCTTAGTGGTAATATTTATGGGAAACGTAGTAAAATAAACAAAATCATTATAGGTGATTATATTTTTACTAATGCTAATGTTGCTTACCCTGATTCTAGCTCAATTAAAACAGTTTATAAGCATAAAGATCGTAATGGTACTTTAGGTTCAGAATTATTAAAGAGGTTTAGAGTAGTTATTGATTATCCTGCAAAAAAGATCACATTCAAAAAAAAATCTAGATATTTTAATACTCCTTTTTTATATGATATGAGCGGTATTGAACTCTCATATAGTGGAAAAATGCTAGTTCGTGAAAGACAAGGTTCATTATATGGAGGTACAAATCGACAAGGAACATCTTCTGCTATAGAAATAGTTTATAACTATGTATATGCCTTTAAGCAATCTTATCAAATAGAAGTAATAAGGAAAAAATCACCTGCTGAAAAAGCAGGACTTTTAGTAGGAGATGTAATTCTTCAAATTAATGGAAAACCTGCATTTAATTATAAATTACAAGAAATAACACACATGTTTTCTGCTAAAGAAGGTAAACAAATCAGATTGTTAATTGATAGAGGTGGGGAAGTATTAACTTATTCTTTTAGACTGAAAAGAATCTTATAACCTGACTTCGATCTAATATTTGTTTACAGTTTGAATGAATTTTTATTGAATTAGTAGGTATCTTTTTGAAGGGCTAACTGGTTAATTTGAAAAAATATGGCAAGAAACCGACAAAGGAGGTTCACGAACACCATTAAAAAAATTAAAAGCAGGAGTGAGTAATTGGAAAAAATTCATCAAATCCTTTAGAAATTCAAAGAAAAGGCAATCTTTTTCGGGTAAAATTATTAAAATATCTAGATATTCCTTTTAATTTTACACTTCAAATCTCACCTCTTCTTAGGATTCTGTAAATTAAATCTTAGATTGAACTCAGGTTTATAAAAAAGAGCCTTACAGTGTAAGACTCTTTTGATATTTTCTGTTTTGATATTTATTGAGAAACAACTGTTTTCTTTTTTTCTAATAAGACGGCACTGTCTTTATCATTCAATACTTTACCTTTTATAGTAATAACTTTATTAGCTTCAATTGCATTAGAAGTAATAGTAACTGTTTTAGAAAAAGGACCAATTCTATTGGTGGCATACTTAACCTCAATTTCACTTGATTGACCAGGCATAATAGGTTCTTTTGGACTGATAGGTACTGTACAGCCACAACTTCCTTTAACATTTGTGATAATTAAAGGAGATTTACCCACATTGGTAAATTTAAAAACACGTTTTCCGTCAGAATTTCTGGCAATCTCACCATAGTTAACTACTTCTGTTTCAAATTTAAATCTAGGTGCATTTTCATCAACCTTTTTAGGAGTAGCTTGTTTTTGAGCATTCATTGAAAACCCTATGAATCCAATAAATAAAATAAGTGCAATTTTTTTCATTTTAATAATAAATTTTTATGTTGTAAAGATACTAATTTTATGTTATGAATTTATAACGAGTAAAATTTTACCATATTGCTTATAATTGTAACTTTGTAAACTGTTTTCAAAAACTATTCCAAACTATGAATATTCCATCAAAATATGATGCTAGTCAAGTAGAAAGTAAATGGTATGACTATTGGATGAAACATAATTATTTTCATTCAACACCCGACGAAAGAGAGCCGTATACTATAGTAATACCACCACCAAATGTGACAGGAATATTACATATGGGGCATATGCTGAATAATACAATTCAAGATGTGTTGATACGCCGTGCACGTTTGCAAGGAAAAAATGCGTGTTGGGTGCCTGGTACAGATCATGCTTCTATTGCTACAGAAGCCAAAGTAGTTGCCAAACTAAAAGAACAAGGAATCAATAAAAATGATTTGTCTCGTGAGGCGTTTTTAAACCATGCATGGGATTGGACACACGAATACGGAGGTGTGATTCTTGAACAATTAAAGAAGTTAGGATGCTCTTGTGATTGGGATAGAACCAAATTCACGATGGATGATGATATGAGCGAAGCTGTAATTAAAACATTTGTTGACCTATATAACAAAGGTTTGATATATAGAGGCTATCGTATGGTGAACTGGGATCCGGAAGCAAAAACCACCTTGTCTGATGAAGAAGTGATCTATGAAGAGCAACAAGGATTATTATATTATATATCCTATCAAGTAGTTAATGCAGACGGAAAAACTTCTTCTTCGGGTATCGAAGTACTTACAATTGCTACTACACGCCCTGAAACTATTTTAGGTGATACTGCAGTTTGTATCAATCCAAATGATGAGCGCTTTGAACATTTAAAAGGTAAAAAAGCAATTGTGCCTCTATGTGGTCGTGTGATTCCTATTATTGAAGATGACTATGTTGATATAGAGTTTGGTACAGGATGTTTGAAAGTTACTCCAGCTCATGATGAAAATGATAAAACACTGGGAGAGAAACACAAACTAGAAGTAATTGATATTTTTAATGAAGATGCAACGTTGAATAGTTTCGGATTACATTATCAAGGAAAAGATCGATTTGTGGTTCGTAAGGAAATTGTTAAAGAACTAGAAGAAAAAGGATTTTTAGTTAAAACTGAACCATATATTAATAAAGTAGGAACAAGTGAGCGCACCAAAGCTGTGATAGAACCAAGATTATCTGATCAATGGTTTTTAAAGATGGAAGATTTAGTGAAGCCGGCTATTAAATCGGTTTTAGTAGATAGAGAAGTAAAACTATTTCCTAAGAAATTTGAAAATACCTATCGCCATTGGATGGAGAATATTCGCGATTGGAATATCTCTCGTCAATTATGGTGGGGACAACAAATACCTGCTTATTTCTATGGTGATGGAAAAGATGATTTTGTAGTTGCTCAGAGTAAAGAAGAAGCACTTGAATTAGCTCAAAAGAAGACAAAAGACAAAAGACTGAAGACTGATGACTTGAGGCAAGATAATGACGTTCTTGACACTTGGTTCTCTTCTTGGTTGTGGCCAATGAGTGTTTTTGACGGAATTCGAAATCCTGATAATGATGAGTTTAAGTATTATTATCCAACCAATGATTTGGTAACCGGACCTGATATTCTTTTCTTTTGGGTAGCTAGAATGATTGTTGCCGGATATGAATATACCGATAAACGACCTTTTGAAAATGTATACTTAACCGGGTTGGTTCGTGATAAGCAACGTAGGAAAATGAGTAAATCTTTAGGAAACTCTCCTGATGCATTAAAACTTATTGAAGAATTTGGTGCAGATGGCGTGCGTGTAGGATTGTTATTAAGTGCCTCAGCTGGAAATGATATATTGTTCGATAAAACTTTATGCCAACAAGGAAAAGGGTTTGCAAATAAAATATGGAATGCCTTTAGATTGGTAAAAGGATGGGAAATTGATAATGAAATTGAACAACCAAAATCATCTGAAATAGCAATAGACTGGTATGAAGCGAAGTTTCAACAAATAGTAGCCGAAATAGAAAACCATTTTAGTAAATATAGATTATCTGATGCTTTAATGTCAACCTATAAGTTAATTTGGGACGATTTCTGTTCATGGTTATTAGAAATGATCAAGCCGGCTTATGGAAAACCAATAGATGCTAAAACCTATCAAAGCGTTATTTCGATCTTTGAAAATAATTTAAAAATTCTACATCCTTTTATGCCATTTTTAACTGAAGAAATATGGCAATATATTGAGGATAGAACTCCGGAAGAGGCACTAATCGTTACAAAATATCCAGAGCACAAATCGATTAATAAAATATTGATCTCTGAATTTGATTTTGCTGCTGAGGTAATTTCGGGTATTCGTTCTATCAGGAAAGAAAAGAATATTTCATTTAAAGAAACTATAGAATTATCAGTTATAAATAATGAAAAGACTAATACTGCTTTCGATTCAATAATTATTAAATTAGGGAATCTTGAAAGTATCAATTATGTTAATGAAGCGGTAGATAACGCTTTAACTTTTAGAGTAAAATCTAATGAGTATTTTATTCCGATGTCTGGGGCAATAAATGTAGAAGATGAGATTAAAAAATTAACCGAAGAATTAAACTATACGGAAGGATTTTTAAAATCGGTTCAGAAGAAATTGTCAAATGAACGTTTTGTAAGCAATGCACCGGAACAAGTAATTGCTAGTGAACGTAAAAAAGAAGCAGATGCCTTAGCTAAAATTGAAACCTTAAAAGCGAGTTTAGAGAGTTTGAATTAATAGAGATGCCCTATATATTCCCCAATGGCTTACCTTGGGGATAGTCAGTTACAAGAATTTTTTTATTGGTCTCAAATTTAGTTAAAACTATGTACTTTAGTACATTTCGCTTTAGCTTCTAAAAATTTTTAACACGAATTGCACAAATTTGCACGAATTCAATGCTGTGAAAATTTCACGAAGCAGACTTCCAGTCTGCCAAACCAAACCTATGGACTTCCAGTCCATAGTGGTTTAGTTTATCTTGAAAAACCACTTGCTTAGCTGGTGGTGATGTTCCCTCCGTAGGCGGGCGGGCTTTTGGCTTGCCTATTTTTCAGACCTGTCAGGTTTTCAAAACCTGACAGGTCTTTGGGTCGGTTTATAATCTTGTTGCTCTGCCCCCTTTTAGGGGTTTTCCAAAGCCACCTTCTTAGAAGGTGTGATTTTATTTTCTAGATGACCAATAAAAAAACCATCACGCCTTAGCGTGATGGTTTTGTAGTATATAAATTTTGGAAGTTTTAGTTAAATAATTTTTCCATTTTTTGTTTTTCTTCTTCAGCTAATTGCGAATCGACTAAAATTCTACCGCTATGTTCATCAGTTGTGATCTTTTTTCTGGTAGCAATCTCAACTATCATTTGTGGAGGAATGGTAAAGAAAGACCCTCCCGAAGCTCCTCTTTCAATTGAGACAACTGCTAATCCGTTAACAACTTTAGAACGAATGCGCTTATAAGCATTTAGTAAGCGTTCATCTATTAATTTGCTGAACTCATCTGAGTTTTTATACAACATCTTCTCTTCTTTCTCTGTTTCAGCCATAATAGATTTCAACTCACTTTTTTTATGTTTTAAATGATCTTCTCTTTCTTTAAGTTTTTCTTTAGCAGCATCAATAATTTCATTCTTTTGAGCAATTTTTACAGAAAATTCTTTGATGTGTTTTTCAGCTAATTGAACTTCAAGATCTTGATACTCTACTTCTTTTGTTAAAGAATCAAATTCTCTGTTATTTCTAACATTTTTTTGTTGAGTAGTATATTTTTTTATAGATGCTTTGGCCTCTTCAATAGTATTCTTTCTATTTTTTATACTAGTTTCTAAATTTTCTATATCGCTATTAAAATTACTAAGTCTAGTATTCAAACCTTCAATTTCATCTTCTAAGTCTTGAACTTCAAGTGGTAATTCACCACGGGTACTTTTTATTTCGTCAATTCTTGAATCAATTAACTGTAAATCATATAAAGCTCTTAATTTATCTTCAACGGTTAACTCTTTTTTTGCCATTTTTTATAAGTAATTGATTGGGTTTGTATTTTTTTCTGATAAAACGATTGCAAAATTACGGAATTTTTTCGTAAGATAATCTACTAAAAGATTTTTTGTGAACTGTTCACTTTCATAATGACCGATATCAGCCAAAACTAATTGATTTTCAGCTTTATAGAATTCGTGGTATTTAAAATCTGCTGAAATGTAAATATCTGCACCTGAGCTCTTTGCCGCTTCTATGGCAAAACTACCTGAACCACCTAAAACAGCTACTTTCTTTATGGGTTTGTTGAGTAAAGCTGAATGACGAATACATTTCAGATTAAACTTTTCTTTTAAAAAGGGTAAGAAATTTTGGACTGTCATTGCAGCTGGTAATTCACCAACCATACCCATACCTATATGTTGATGTGTATTGTCAGTAGTCACAATATCATAAGCAACTTCTTCATAGGGATGTGCTTTAATAAGCGCATCAAGCAGATTACTTTCTAAATGTTTTTCAAAAATAACACTGATAAAGGTTTCATTTTCTTTATGTAATTCTCCCTTTTCACCTAAGACAGGGTCTGAATTTTCATTGCCTTTATAGGTGCCGACTCCGTTCATATTAAAACTGCAATTATTATAATTACCAATAGCACCGGCACCAACTTTAAACAATTCAGTTCTTACTTTTTCAGCGTCTTTTTTCGGTACATAGGTTGTGAGTTTTTTAATAAAACCTTGTTTTGGTATCAGAACTTTAGTATTGGTTAAGCCTAATACTTCAGTCATTTTAGCAGAAACACCTTTACATGAATTATCTAAAGCAGTATGAATAGCATAAATAGCAATATCATTTTTTATAGCTTTTAAAACTACACGTTCTACATAATTATTACCATTTAATTTTTTTAAACCTGAAAAAATAATTGGGTGGAAGCTTACAATTAAATTACATTTTTTTGTAATAGCCTCATCAACGACACTCTCTAAAGCATCTAAAGTTATTAGAACCCCAGTCACTTTTGTATTGTAATTACCTACTAATAGTCCTACATTATCAAAGTCTTCAGCATATTTTAGAGGAGCTAATTCTTCAAGGTGATTAGTTACGTCTTTTATTTTCATTTTGATGGTTATAGTTTATATTTTAATATTACTTTTTGTAAAATTGAATAACATTTTCACCATTCGATTTTTTATAGCCACGATACATACCTTCTGTATTAAAATACCAAGCAATATTAGCATTTTTATCCAAACCAACCATTCCGCCATCACCTCCTAAATCGTCAATTTGACCAATTACATTTTCAAATGATTCTTGTAAAGATAAATTTTTGTATTGCATTAAGTTTGAGGCTTCATGAGCAGCAAGTGTCCGGATAAAATATTCACCGGTTCCGGTACAAGAAACTCCACAAGTATTATTGTTTGCATATGTACCAGCACCTATAAGAGGCGAATCTCCTATACGACCATATTTTTTATTGGTTATACCACCGGTAGAAGTGGCAGCAGCAATATTGCCATTTTTGTCTAGTGCAACAGCACCAACTGTTCCGTATTTGTGATCATCAATAAGTTCATGGGTATTAAAAGCTGAATGATCTAATGATACTTTATCTTTTTTTTGTGCTTTTAACAATTGATTATATCTCCTCTCTGTATGAAAATAATCATCTTCTACTAAAATGACACCGTATTGTTTGGCAAAATTTTCTGCGCCTTTACCGGAAAGTAAAACATGTCTGGTACTATCCATTACAATTCGAGCAGCGTTTATAGGGTTTTTAATGTGAGATACACCGGCAACAGCTCCGGAATTTAATGTTTTACCATCCATTATAGAGGCATCTAATTCATTTTTTCCTGCACTATTAAATACAGCACCTTTCCCTGCATTAAAAAGAGGGGAATCTTCCATTACGTTTATCGCTTTTTGCACAGCTTCTAATGAAGTGCCACCTTTCTCTAAAACTGCATAACCAATATTTAAGGCTTCTTGTAATTTTTCGTGATACGCTGTTTCTTGTTCAGAAGTCATATTGGCTTTTTTGATTGTACCTGCACCACCATGAATTACGATGGCAAAATGTTTTTCTGTAGGCTCTGAGGTTTCGCCGCGAAGCTTCGGAGTGGAGTTTTGTGTTTCGGATTCTGTATTTTGACTTTTTTTACAATTGATGAAAAATATCAATAATAGAGAAACAACCAAAAGTTTTGGAAGATGTGATTTCATGATGAAATTATTTTATGCTAATATAAATAATATTTAACTTTAACTCGTTTTGCATGAGTAGGTTGTTTTCTATGTGAGTATGTAGAACTATAAAAACCACCTCGTCTTTTTGCTAAGGCAAAAATCCACCCCTCCTTAAAAAGGAGGAGAGCTTTAGCATGAAAATTTATATTGAATTATTTGAAAAAGTCTTTTGACTTTTCCCAATGTACATCCATTTCGCCTAAGGTCATATCAGAAAGCTGTTTTCCTTCTTTTTTGACGGATTCTTCTAAAAATTGAAAGCGTTTGATAAACTTTTTATTGGTTCTTTCTAATGCATTTTCAGGATCAACATTAATAAAACGAGCATAATTAATTAATGAAAATAGAACATCTCCAAATTCACTTTCTATATTTTCTTTATTTCCTTTTTCTATTTCTGATGACAACTCAAAAAGTTCTTCTTTTACCTTATCAAAAACCTGATGAGGTTCTTCCCAATCAAATCCAACACCAGCCACTTTATCTTGAATTCTATTTGCTTTTACCATAGCCGGTAAGCTTTTTGGTACACCTTCTAGCACAGATTTTTTACCTTCTTTCAATTTTAAATTTTCCCAATTTTCCTTAACTTCTTCTTCATCTTTAACAGTAATATCTCCATAAATATGTGGATGTCTATGAATTAATTTTTCAGAAATACTGTCAGCTACATCAGCTATATCAAAAGCATTGGCTTCAGAACCTATTTTGGCATAAAAAATAATATGTAATAGTAGATCGCCTAATTCTTTTTTTATTTCAGGTAAGTCATTATCTAAAATGGCATCCCCTAATTCGTAAGTTTCTTCAATGGTAAGATGGCGTAAAGATTGGAATGTTTGTTTTTTATCCCAAGGGCATTTTTCACGTAATTCGTCCATAATATCTAATAAACGAGAAAAAGCCTGTAATTTTTGTTCTTTAGTATTCAATTTTATTTTTTTGCTTACTGCTTACTGCTTACTGCTTACTGCTTACTGCTTACTGCTTACTGCTTACTGCTTACTGCTTACTGCTTACTGCTTACTGCTTACTGCTTACTGGAAACTACTCTTCCTCATCTGCATCTTCTTTGATAGAAGAAAAATCAAATTTAGAAGTTGATAAAATAGCATACCATTGTATTATTTTTTTAATGTTTGAAGGATACACTCTGTCTTCGTCAAAATCAGGAAGTACTTTACTAAAAAAAGAAATTAAATTAGCATTACTTTCTTTATGGCTAATTACTTCATCTCCTTTTTCTGCTATAGATTTAAAGATATTCCTTAGCGGAATTTCATCATCATAGGTATAAATGGCAATATCATTCAACACACTAACATTATGCATAGCATTAATTGGTATTCTCTTTTTATCTGCTAGAGATTGTACTATTAATCCGCCTTTGGTTTGTGAAACAATTTCAAATAAACCAGGTTTGCCTGATACTGCTACTATTTTTTCTAATTGCATATACTATTATTTTTTGGGAAATTTCATTCTGTAATCTACATCAATTTTTCCTTTGCTGATGTTATCTAATTTCTTTTTTAGTAGTCTTTTTTTAAGCGAAGATAATTTATCAGTAAACAAAACACCTTCAATATGATCATATTCATGTTGTATAACTCTGGCAGCTAAACCGCTCAATGTTTCAGAATGTTTTTTAAAATTCTCATCAACATACGCTATGGTCAATGTTTCATTTCTAAACACATCTTCATTGATATTCGGAATACTTAAACAACCTTCGTTAAAAGCCCATTCTTCACCTTCTTCATTTACTATTTTAGGATTGATAAATACTCTTTTGAATTCTTTTAAAAATTTTCTTTCCTCTTTTTCCAACTCCTCATTATCACTAAATGGAGATGTATCTACAATAAATAAACGAATAGCTTTACCAATTTGGGGGGCTGCTAAACCAACACCACGAGCATTCACCATTGTTTCTTTCATATTAGAAATCAACTCCTCTAAGTTAGGGTACTCTTTATCTATAACTGAGCCTGCTTTTCTTAATACGGGTGTTCCGTAAGCTATTATTGGTAAAATCATTTTTTCAATTAGGTAATAAATTTCTAGATGCAAAGATAATATGTTTTTTCTTTGCTCTCTTTTCTTTTTTCTCTTTTCTCTTCTTCGGTTTTTAAACCTTTCTCGTTAAATACGTCTGTAATATAATTGTGGCACTGATCTCATCTATTAATGCTTTGTTTTGGCGTTGCTTTTTTTTGAGTCCGCTATCAATCATCGTTTGAAAAGCCATTTTAGAAGTGAAACGTTCGTCAACTCTTTCAATTGGGATTACAGGAAACATTTTTTTTAGTTCTTTAATAAAAGGAATAATAAGGGCTTCACTTTCTGAAGCAGAGCTATCCATTTGTTTTGGTTCGCCTACCAAAAACAATTCAACATGTTCATTTTTAGTGTACTCCTTTAAAAATTCAAAAACCTCATTTGTAGGCACGGTAATTAATCCGGAAGCAATTAATTGAAGTTCATCAGTTATTGCAATTCCGATTCTTTTTTTACCATAATCTATTGCTAAAATACGAGCCATACTTTTCAAATTTCAAAACTTAAATATCAAGTTATACCAAATGCATATACCCAAACCACACAGTCTTTCGATTTTTTGACTTGTTCTTTCTCCCTTTAAATGCGTTAAAAAATAAAACCATAACAAAGGCTATGGTTGAACTTTTCGCCTTTTTAAAGAAAAAAATAACTTTCGCCAAAACTCCCGAAAACCTAAATGGTTTGGGTATATTAAAATGATTTTTATCATTCATTTTGAAACGTTTTTGGTATTATAGAAGTATTAATTTTATACAAAAATAAGATTTATGTTTTAAAACTATAATTTTTGCCCATATTAAAATGAAGCAATTATCTTTGTATAAATAGGCAGAAGTTGAAAATACACAAACTCGAAATACATAATAATGACAGAATTACAAAAAATCATAGAAAATGCTTGGAACAATCGGGAACTTTTAAAAGAGGAGTCAACACAAAATGCAATTAGAAAAGTTATTGATTTATTAGATTCAGGTAATTTAAGAGTTGCAGAACCTATAGAAAATGGTTGGCAGGTGAATGAATGGGTAAAGAAAGCAGTGGTTCTGTATTTTCCTATTCAAAAAATGGAAGTTTTAGAAACAGGTATTTTTGAGTATCATGATAAAATTCCGCTAAAACGAGGATACCAAGAAAAAGGAATACGAGTTGTACCACATGCAGTGGCTCGTCATGGAGCTTATATATCTTCAGGTACTATTTTAATGCCTAGTTATGTAAATATAGGAGCTTACGTAGACGAAGGAACTATGGTTGATACTTGGGCTACAGTGGGTAGTTGTGCGCAAATAGGTAAGAATGTACATTTGAGCGGAGGCGTTGGTATTGGAGGTGTTTTAGAACCCTTGCAAGCTGCACCGGTTATTATTGAAGATAATTGTTTTATTGGTTCTCGTTGTATTGTTGTTGAAGGAGTTAGAGTAAAGAAGGAGGCAGTTTTAGGTGCGAATGTGGTATTGACAATGAGTACAAAGATTATTGATGTTACCGGAGATGAACCTAAAATTACTAAAGGCGTTATTCCTGTACGTTCAGTAGTTATTCCGGGCAGTTATACTAAAAAATTTAAAGCCGGTGATTTTAATGTACCCTGTGCGTTGATAATTGGCAAGCGCAAAGAGAGTACAAATAAAAAGACATCATTAAATGATGCTTTACGCGATAATGGTGTAGCTGTTTAAGTATGAAAATATTAGTCATACAGCAAAAGATGATTGGTGATGTTCTAGTCAGTTCGATCATTTGTAATAATCTCAAAGAAGCATACCCAAATGCTCAAATTGATTATATGGTGTATGCATCTACAATTCCGGTTCTTGAAGGCAATCCAAATATTGACAATTTCATTTTATTTAAGGAGGAATATAGAAAAAGTAAGTGGTCTTTTTTTAAATTTTTAATGTCTATCCGTAAAGAAGAATATGACATTATAATAGATGCTTATTCTAAATTAGAAAGTTGGTTAACTGTTTTGTTTTCCGGAGCAGCACAAAAAATTTCGTATAAAAAAAATGGAAGAACTTTTTTATATACCGATAATATAGATTTATTGTTACTGCCCAAATCAAATTTAGGTTTGACTATAGAAAGGCGTTTGTCATTATTAAAACCCCTAAATCTTGATATTGAAATTAATCCTGTTCCTAAATTATATGTTACAGATCAAGAAAAGATAGTTGCCAATGAACTCTTAGTCCGTCATGGAATTAATGTTGATAAAAAAACGATTATGGTTTCTATTATTGGCAGTTCTGATATTAAAACGTATCCTTTACGATATATGTCAATGGTTGTTGATTTTATAGCTGACACTACAGATGTGAATATATTATTTAACTATATCCCCAACCAAATTGAAGAAGCGACACAAATCTATAAGGGTTGTAAGAAATCAACTCAAGAACATATATATTTTGATGTATTGGGTAATAACTTACGTGAATATATTGCTTTAATGAATATATGTGATTTGATTATTGGTAATGACGGAGGTGCCATAAATATTGCAAAATCATTGAATAAACCTTCATTTATTATTTTTTCGCCTTGGATAGAAAAAAAAATGTGGGCAACTTTTGAGGATGGTAAATTTCATAAATCGGTACACTTACAAGATTATAAATTAGAATTATTTAATAATAAATCAGAAAAAGAACTTAAAAAAGCTTCGCTACAACTCTATGAGTATTTTACACCTGACTACTTTTTGGAGGAATTAAGATGGTTTTTAAACTATAATTTATCTGAAAACAATGAGCTTTTATTAGAAAATAGTATTCATAAAAATTTACAAGAAAATAGAGAACATAAATTATCTGTTTTAATTATTACATTGAATGAAATTGAAAATATTGATAGTTTAATTAAGAATGTAAGTTTTGCAGATGAAATTATAGTGGTTGATTCTTTTAGTTCTGATGGAACAGTAGAAGCGGTAAAAAGATATAATAATGTAAGATTGATACAACATGAATTTGTTAATTTTTCAAACCAACGAAATTTTGCCTTAGAGCAAGCTACAAATGATTGGGTGTTATTTATTGATGCTGATGAAAGAATATCAACCGATTTACAATATGAAATTATAGATACACTTAAAAATCCGGGAAATATTGTTGCCTATGGTTTTTATAGAAAATTTTACTTTAAAAATATACCAATAAAATTTAGTGGCTATCAAACAGATAAAGTTTTCAGACTTTTTAATAAAAATTACGTTGCTTATAATAGAGAAAAATTAGTTCACGAAACCTTACACATTAATGGAAAATCTAAAATAGTAACCAATATATTAGATCATTATTCTTATATAAACGATGAAAGCTATAAAGAGAAGTTAATTAAATACGCAAAATTAAGAGCTGAAGAATTGTATTTAAAAAAGTTAAAACCTAATTTTTTTCATTTCTATATTAAGCCTGCATATAGATTTTTATATCATTTTATAATTAGATTCGGATTTTTAGATGGTAAAAAAGGGTATAAGATCTCTAGATTAAATGCTTTTGGCGTTCAACAGCGATATGTTGAGTTGAGAAAGTTATATACTTCTAAAAAATAAATAATTATTTTTTACCAAACAGTTTTTGTTTTAATCGTTTTCTCCTGTGAAATTTTTCTTGAAATTGTTGTGTATAAAACCACATTTTTTCAAAAATTTTTTCAAAATCATCACCGCTTAGTTTAGCATAAGCATCACTCATCGTCTTTACCATTTCTTTTTTAGGTGTTAATCTTGAAAAATTTTTCATTCTAGCTTCAAAATCAAGTTTTAAAAAAGACATTCTGTTTAGATCAACCAAATAAAAATTATAATCGTTACCATTCTTAATAACTAAAGTATTTCCGGGTGAATGATCTTTAAAGTAAATACCTTCTTCATGCATCTGCCATGTGAATTTTGTAAATTGTCTTAGTATATTTTCATGATCCAGATAATCAGAATTGGTGACTAATTCTCTATAGGTTAAATCATAATCTAGATGTTCGCATACATAATAACTCTCTAATAAACCCAAAGGTGTACTATTTTCAAAATACGCAATTGGTTGTGGTGTGCCAATGTCTAATTTAATAAGCTTGTTGGCATATTCAAAAGAACGTCTAGCTTTAGATTTTCTAAAATAGTTGTAAACAATTTGGTTGATAAAATTGGGAATTTTGAATGACTTTACATTGATGTTTTTTTCGTTTAATTTATAAATTTTAATTTTATTTCTACCTCCATCACCAATTAAAGTACCGGTAGTATTAAAGGTATCAATTATATGTTGTAATTGTTCTTTTACAGGTAAATAGTTTCTTTCTATTTCTTTAGCTATACTCATTAACTCTTATCTAAATATTTATCAATTCCGTTTTCACACCAAGTTAATTTTTTATTGATACTATTTTGTTGAATTTCATCATTTAATTCTAAACGGTCTTTTGATTTTTCACTATGATAGATATGATATAAAATACCGCAATATCTTAATCGTTTACCCAAAACACCTTTGTTTAGCATTCTAATTATCAATTCTGAATCTTCTCTTCCCCAGCCTTCTATATCTTCATTATAGCCATTAACAGAAATTATATCTTTACGCCAAAAAGATAAATTACATCCTCTTAATTTATCTGAAAGCTCATTTTTTCTTTTGTATTGTTTACTTAAAATTGGAATACATAGATTTCTGGTTCTTTTTTTTATGCCTTTAGCAAAAAAATTAAAATGAATTACTTTATTTTTAAAAAGTGTAGGTAAAAACGATTCCTGTATATTCACTCTTGAACCATATAAAAAAGTTTCTTTTTCAGCATGGTAAACATGATCTCTGACAAAATGTTTATGAATTATACAATCACCATCAAGTTGGATAATATAGTCAACATTGGTTTTTGAAAACACTTTATTTAAGACGGTTGATCTTCTAAACCCCTTATCTTCATGCCAGAAATGAATTAGTTTTGTAGGGAAATTTTGTTGAAATTTTTTAATCAACTTTTTGGTCTTATCAGTAGATCCATCATCAGCAATAATAACTTCATCAGGTAAGAGGCTCTGATTTTTTACACTTTTTAACACTAATTCTAATGCTTCTGACCAATTATATGTAGATATGACTAGGCTGCTAGTTATTTTATTCACAACAATAATTTATTTAAATAAGTATTTAATAAATTGACCAACGTTTTTTTTAAAAATAAAAAAATCAGATTTATATAAATTATTTTCTTTTTGATTTTTAAAATTTTCAAATAATTCGCTAAAATTTGAACCTTTAATAAAGTCTAAATTCTTCCATTTTTCCGGCTCTAAGAAAAAGAAATTTTGCATGGATGTGTAATTGTTTTCATTTACACTATCCCATTTTTTTATAAAACCTTCAAAGTCTATATCTGCATTATGTCCCCAATTTTTTAATTTAGTTACTAAGTCTTTTCTCGTTCTAGAGAGGCATTCATGAAGAATTAAAGAATTGGTATAAATTACTCTTCCCCCCGTTTTTCTACCTACTTTGTAATCAGGATAATTGGTTGCTACTACTGTTTTTGTAGCTTCATTTACATACAGATATCCTTTATCTATTTTTTTATACAAGCTTACATGAAAAGGAGAAATTTGTACTTTATTTTTAGATGGATGCTTCAATAAATGATTTTTTGATTTTAAAAAATGTACAAATTTCTTAAAATTAATAAAATACTCATCAGCATCTAATTGAATGATCCAATTTCCCAATCCCATTTTTTCGGCTAACATCTTACGTTCTCTTACTTCGCATTGCATTGTAGTAAGTTTTGGGTTACTGAAATCGTCTTTGTAAAGCACAATTTTTTTGGCAATATCAAACTTATTTAACCAATCAAAAAATGAATTATTAATGTAAATATTATCACCTTTCCAAGTCTTTCTGTGTATGTCTATTGCTAAGAAAATAGTATCTGCATCTTCATATACTAAAGGAATTGCATTTTTAAGCATTTCATAATCATACGAAACCAAAAAACCTACTTGAATTTTCATTTTATAAATTTATTCTGACCCTAAGTCTTTTGGATATTTAATTGTTTTCTGATTCCTTCTTTAAACAATTTAAATCTGTATTTATTATATTTTTTCTGTAATATTTTGTTGGCATCTTTACCTAAAATTTTATGGTCGAGTAGGGGCTTTATAGTATCTAAAGTAACTTCTATCATTTTGTACCTATCTGCTGAAGACCACACTCCGTTTTTATGAATCCTGTAAACCGCCATTTCATCGTCAAATTTTTTAATTTTATTGTCTTTCACTTGAATTAAAAACAAAGGCCAGTCACCTACAGGTAAATAATTAAACCATTGAGGTAATTTAAAATTATTTCTTAGAACAACAGAGTTTGTACGTATATAACATCGTTTGGCCAGATCTTTTATAGTTGTAGTTTCAGGTATATTACTTTTTATAGTATCATCTGTAAATTGTTTTTCTTCTTCTAAATACACTTTTACTTTGTGAAAACACAGTGCATAGTTAGCATTTGCTTCAAGAAAATCAACTTGTTTTTGTAATTTGAATTCATCTATCCAATAATCATCCCCTTCACAAAGTGCAATATATTTGCCTTGAGCTTTTGGGAATAAAAAATTTGACCATGGTTTAATTTTTTGAGAATATTGATTTTCGTTTTGAAGAATTGTAATTATTCTTTTATCTTTTTTTTCATATTTTTTAATTATTTCAGCGGTATTATCAGTCGAAGCATCATCATGTATCAATATTTCTATTGGGAAAGTTGTTTTTTGTATTAAAAAGCCTTGAATGGTTTCCTCTATATATTTACCATGATTATATGATGTACAACAAATACTTAATAGAGGTTTCATCGGTATATATTTTATTTTATTTCTTTTCTAAAATTATTGCAGGATTACCTATTAAGATGCTGTTTTTATCAAAAGGTTGCAAAATATTTGCTTTTGCTCCAACAATACTGTCATCACCTAATGATAATTTAGGTATTATAATTGAGTTAATGCCAAACGTTACTCTTTTACCAATTGAACAATAAGCTCCTACTACAGAAAATGGAGCTAAAAAGCAACTGCTGTCAACTTTTGCATGATGTGAAATATAAGAATTTGGACTTAAAATACAATCTGAGTTTACTAATGCTTTTGCCCAAACCATAGCGTTTGCTTGAAAAAAACATCCTGTTTCTATAATTGCAGATTCACTAATTTTAGCTGTGGGATGAATCAAATTTGGAGTTACCCCATTTAAGCTTCTAATTTTATTCGCTATTTCTTGCCTTTTACTGTTGTTTCCTATTGTTATCCCAAAAGAAAGTTCTTTCAAGCCATTTTTAAACAAGTCTTCAGTACTACCTAATATTTCAACTCCTAAAACAAACTCACCATTTCTTTCGGAATTATAGTGATATAATCCCTTAACTAAATAACCACAATCTCTAGCTAATTCTATAATTACTTCGGTATAATTACCTACTCCTATTAAGTATATTTCTTTTTTCAATTTAATTATTGTTTTTATTAATGATATCACAGATTATAAAAACATCTTCCTTTGTCAAGTCAAAGTACAAAGGTAAGCACATTATTCTACTGGATAAAGATTCAGATATGGGAACGGAAACTTCTTTCACATAAGGCAGTTTATTTAATGATGGATAAAAATAACGTCTAGGAAAGATGTTTTCTTTATTTAAGGATTTCTCTACTTTTAATAATTGAGACTCATTTGAAAAAACTACAGGAAAATAGCTATAATTATAAATTGTTCCTTCTCTAATTCTTTGAAAGATTAAATTACCTTCTAATCTTTCTAAATACAATTTATATAATTGTTTTTTTTTTGTTAAAAGATTGTCAAAATATGGTAATATTGTCAACCCCATTGCAGCTTGAAGTTCACTCATTTTTGCATTAATTCCCAATCCATGAAATTTATTTGGACCATTATGCCCAAAATTATGGTGATAATATAATTTGTTGAATATTTCTTTATTTTTTGTAAATAAAGCTCCGCCTTCACCGGTATGAAAAATTTTAGTAGCGTGAAAGCTACAAGTGCTTACATCTCCATAGTTAAAAAGTGATTGGTCTTTATAACTAACTCCATAACAATGAGCAGCATCATAAATTACTTTCAGTTTGTGCTTTTTAGCAATCATTTCAATTAACTCGACATCACAAGGATTGCCAAAAACATGCGTTGCAATAATTGCCGTAGTTTTGCTTGTTATTTTCTTTTCAATTTTAGTTGGGTCAATAGTAAAATAATCAGGTTCAATATCAACAAAAACAGGTGTGCAACCTTCCCAAACAATGCTTGATGTTGTGGCTACATAACTAAAAGGTGTTGTAATTATTTCTCCTTTTATTTCTAATGCTTTAATTGCAATTTGTAGTGGTAATGTACCATTGGTAGTAAGTATGATTTCTTTGAGATCATACTTTTTTTTAATCTTTTGTTCTAACTCTACAACCAATTCACCTCTGTTTGTTATCCAGTTTTTATTCCAAGACGTTTTCAAGATTTGTTGATACTCATCCTGACTAGGCATAAAAGTTTTTGTTACATTAATTCGTTTTTTATTAGTCACAGTTTAATTCTAAATTAATTTTAGTTATTCTAAATTTTTTGAAATATTTCTTCCTTCATATTTATCTTTGGTAGGCTTACGAAATTGTTCACTTTCGTATACAAACCTATTATTTCTTAAACAAACTTACTTTAAAATATTATCAAGGTCATTTTTTCTTCAGTAAAAGTAATATTAAATATTTTTCTATTATTTTTTAATTTAAGCTTAAATGAGGTTATTAATTAAAATTTACATTTAACTTTGTTATTTACAACCTATGAAGAATATATTTTTAGAATCGCACAATATTAAAAATCTAAATTTTGGTTTAGGTCAATTTAATTATCATTTAATTAAGGGTTTATACGCTACTCAACCTAAAGAATTTAAAATAACATTACATGCAAAAGATATAGTGAGTTTAAAAAATGAGTTTCAGGATTATTTTGATTATAAAAAATATTTTTCATTTAGGCGTTACAAACATTTCCGAATTAGAAAATCGTATGATCTATGGCATTCACTTAACCAAAATATTACAATAGAGCCGTATCGTAACATTCCATATTTACTTACTGTGCATGATGTAAACTTTATTGATGAAATTTCTGATGATATGAGTCATATTAGAAACATTACGTTTAAAGAAAAATTAAGCAGGTGTAATGCAATAGTCTATATTTCAAATTTCGCAAAAGCATCAACTCATAAGTATTTTGATGTGCCGGATATTCCTGAATATGTTATTTATAATGGTAATCCAATTACTGAGGTTTATCTATCTGAAAATCATCAGCCAAAAACGATATCTAAAACGCCCTATTTATTTTCTATTGGCGAATTTAATGAGCGAAAAAACTTCCATACATTAATAGAAATGCTTCATTTTTTACCACAGATGAATTTAATCATTTCAGGTAAAAACACTACGGTTTATGCAGGTAAAATAAAATTATTAATACAAAAATATAAATTTGAAGATAGAGTTATCCTAACTGGTAAAATTTCTGAAGCCGATAAACATTATTACTTGAAAAATTGCTTAGCATTTGTTTTTCCATCACTAAGGGAAGGTTTTGGTATTCCGCCAATTGAAGCCATGCGATTTGGCAAACCAATATTTACATCTAACAGAACTTCCTTGCCTGAAATATGTGGTGATCAAGCTTTTTATTGGGATAATTTTGATGCTGAATATATGGCTACTATTTTAACGAATGGATTAGATACCTTTATGAAAGATGAAAAAAGAATGACTCTAAAAAGTATAGAGAAAGCTAAAACCTATAATTGGAACACCACTGCAGAAAAATATATTGAAGTGTATAAAAGTTTGCTATTTGATAAAAAGTAAATTATCAGCTTTATTAGCCATTTTTAGTTTATTAATATGCGAAAAGAAATCTTTTTTATTTTCATTTATATTGAAAAGGATATCAGTATCATTCATAAATCTTACCGTATTGTAATGAGGTAGAATTAAATTAAAAAAAGCTTCATTACTTGTGTTTGAAACATTTTCTAAATGGTGAGGGACATATTCTATATATAAAAAATTACTTTTTTTCAGGGCATTGGTCATTCCTTGTAAGGCATAATATTCAGCACCTTCAATATCCATAATAATACCATTAACTTCCGGCAGATTTTTTTCTAAAATATGTTTGTCCAGACTAATCATATCCACCTCAATAGTATCAGGGTTGTCATATTTATACATGTATTTATCTATTTTTGGCTTAATTTTACTACCTCCTGAGTTGATAGTACTCTGATAAAATTTCACCTTCCTATAACTTTCACCAACAGCATTATTAAAGGCGGAAACATTGGTCACTTTATTTATAAGAATATTTATTTCAAGAAAAGAAAAAGTACTAGGATTTGCCTCGTAGCCAATAATTTGTTTACAATGTTTAGAAAGCGGTAGTAACAATGTACCCCAATGGGTACCAACAACATAAATAGTATCGGTAGTTCTGATCAAATCTTTAATAATGTTCACTTCAGAAATATCATATTCACCGTTGAACCCTAATTTTTTACCAACAGTTAAATCGTCTAGTGGAGCCATAATTTTGCCGTTTTTAGTGTCATAAATTACACCAATGGTATATTTACCAAATAGCTTTTTCCTTAGAGAAGATTTTAATTTTAGGTATGAGTATTTTATTTTTTTATTCATTGATAAATTGTGAAGATTTATTTTAACAAAAGTATTAGAACCCTTTGAATAACTTATTGTGAAATGTTTTTTCTAAAAAACATTTCAAATTGAAGTTAAAAAATGTAAATATAACTGGTTATTTTCTATTTTTTTAACAAAAAGTTAGAAGATCTGATCAAAAAATGCTTTTGCGAAAGATTGTTCAAAGGGTTCTATTAAGGACACCTCTATTAATTCATGGTAGAGATAAATCTAAAAGAAATATTGTTTTTATTTTAAATTATTATAGTTTTGAGGTGAAAAATTGAAAGCCTATCATTTTGATATTTTGGAAGATTTTAAAGAAATAAACCTTAAGTTTAAAAAATGGTCATTAAAGTAATCATTGGAATTGTATTTTTTTCTGTAACTATTCACTATTTATTAAAATTTATAAAACATAAGTCACTCTATCCTTTTATACCTTTTAAATATAACTTTAGAAGGCGAAGAATTACTTTTGCTAAAACGCTAAACCTTTTAAGCGAAAGGAATGCTAAAATAATAGTAGAAACAGGTACCTCAAGAGAAGGTCTTAAAAATACTAAAGGTGATGGAGCCGCTACTATTGTTTTTGGAAAGTGGGCACAACAAAATAGTGCTAAGCTTCACTCTGTTGATATTAGTGAAGATTCTGTAATTGGATCGCAAGAAGAAATTAATAAGCAAGGTTTAAATGATGTTGTAACAATACATTTAAATGATTCAATTGAATTTTTGAATACTTTCAATGAGCCTATTGATTTGTTATATCTAGACAGTGTACTTTCCTGAAATAGGTTGACTAAAAATTCATCACTTAATGATAGTCACTTATGAAAACCCAAAAACAACCCTGGCGAAAAAAAAGCTACGAAAAAGTAACTTTAGAGCTTAAATTATTGATC
>JAKISU010000119.1 GCA_021648445.1 Flavobacteriaceae bacterium | reverse complement strand
GGGAAGCGCAGGAGTTTTTATAAGAGGAATTGTTTACCCAATTTTGGGTTATAAAAATTTTGAGCATTTCCTTAGATTGCAGGTAGTTTGGCTTTGGAATAGAACATCCGTGAATAATGCGGGTTAAATCTGTATTCTATGAATACAGGTTTTAAATTATTTCAACCAGTTTTTAATAGCTACTTTGTCATCAATAATTTGACGTAGATCAGTCATTTTTACACGTTTTTGGTCCATGGTGTCTCTATCACGTATAGTCACAGTACTGTCTTCAATAGTTTGATGGTCAACAGTAATACAAAAAGGAGTTCCAGCCGCATCTTGACGCCGGTAACGGCGACCTACAGCATCTTTTTCATCATAAATTACATTAAAATTCCATTTTAAGTCATCCATAATAGTACGCGCTATTTCCGGTAAACCATCTTTTTTAACCAATGGTAGAATAGCAGCTTTCGTGGGTGCTAAAACAGCAGGCAATTTTAAAACAGTACGCGAAGTACCATTTTCCAATTCCTCGTCTTGTAAAGAGTTTGAAAAAACAGCTAAAAACATTCTGTCTAGTCCTATTGAAGTTTCAACTACATAAGGTACATAGCTTTTATTTTCTTCATGATCGAAATATTGTAATTTTTTTCCTGAAAATTCTTCATGTTGTGTTAGATCAAAATCTGTACGAGAATGAATACCTTCTAACTCCTTAAATCCGAAAGGGAAATTAAATTCAATATCACTAGCAGCATCAGCATAATGAGCCAATTTATCATGGTCATGAAAACGATAATTTTCTTCACCCATTCCTAAAGACAAGTGCCATTTAAGCCTGTTTTCCTTCCATTGTTCATACCATTCTTTTTGAGTGCCGGGTTTGATAAAGAATTGCATTTCCATTTGTTCAAACTCACGCATTCTAAAAATAAATTGTCTGGCAACAATTTCATTTCTAAAAGCTTTTCCCGTTTGTGCTATACCAAAAGGAATCTTCATTCTTCCTGTTTTTTGCACATTTAAAAAGTTTACAAAAATACCTTGAGCTGTCTCAGGACGTAAATATAAGTCCATTGCACTTTCGGCAGATGCACCTAACTTAGTTCCAAACATTAAATTAAACTGTTTAACTTCTGTCCAGTTTTTACTTCCTGTTAAAGGGTCGGCAATTCCTAATTCTTCAATTAGTGCTTTAACATCGGCTAGATCTTCATTTTCTAAAGATTTTGCCATACGAGCCAAAATTTCATCTTTCTTTTGTAAATAACCTACAACTCTTGGATTTGTAGTTTTGAATTGCTCTTCATCAAAAGAGTCACCAAAACGTTTTGCTGCTTTATTTATTTCTTTTTGCGCTTTTTGCAATAGTTTTTCAGCATGATCTTCAATTAAAACATCAGCTCTATATCTTTTTTTAGAACCTTTATTGTCAATAAGCGGATCGTTAAAGGCATCTACATGTCCGGAAGCTTTCCATGTAGTTGGATGCATTAAAATAGCTGCGTCAATACCTACAATATTTTCATGCATTTGTACCATAGCTTTCCACCAGTACTGCCGAATATTATTTTTGAGTTCAACACCATTCTGAGCATAATCATATACTGCACTTAAACCATCATATATTTCACTTGAAGGGAATACATAACCATATTCTTTTGCATGAGAAATTACCTTCTTGAATTTGTCTTCTTGTTTTGCCATCCCGCAAAAATAGATAAATTATAAATATTGATAAACAAAAAAAGGTGTAAATACAAATTTGTATTTACACCTTTATAAAATGATTGATTTTTGTTTTATAGACCTAAGAAAGCGTCTTTAAGTTCTAGTTTTGTTGCACCAACTAAGTTTCCTTCAACATATACTTTTACAGTATAGTTACCTTTTACAAATTTTTGAGTAATATTTTCTACAAACATTACTACATCTAAATCTGCATTGTTATAGTTAGCTATTGTTTTATCTGTATAAGGTCCTTCTTTACCATTTTTTAATGTGAATTTACCTTTTTCACTAATAACAGTTCCTTTAGGGTTTTGAATTACTATATAAGCTTCTTTATCACCAGGTGTTGCAATTTCGTTCCTTACTATTCTAAAATTAACACGAATTGCTTGTGTTTTTTGAGCTTTGTTAGTTTCAGTATATTTTCCATTACCTTTAAGCCTCATTGACATAGCTTTTACTGAGCTAACGTTCAATGCACCACCTATCTCAACTTTTTTAGATAAATCTAAATTTTGAGCCATTAAAGTATCATTAAAACTAGTTTGTTCAACAAGTTTACCCGTAATACTATCTTTTTCAACTTCTAATAAATTGTTAGCAATAGTTAAAGAGTCATTCATAAAGAATAAACGCTCATTACTTGCTTCAAGAGTTTTAATTTTCTTTCTATAACGTCTTACTAAAGACCAATTTGCATTTTTTAAATTTTTAACAGAATCTTTAAAAGCAATGATTTTATCTCTTTCAACAGTCAACTCATCCGATATAGAGCTATTTTTTGCAATAGCTACGTCATATTTTTCTTCCATTGAAATTAAGTTACCTAGAATTTGCTCTTTTTCTTGTTTTAGAAACTCTTCAGAAGCTTTAAATTTTGAATTTTGCTGGAATGTGTAAACGCCTAAGGCCACTAGCAAAGCTATCAATATTCCGGTAATAATTTTTTTGTTTGAAGACGATTTTTGATCTTCCATAAGTTAAGGTTTTAATTTAGAGTTTAATATGTACTAAATGCTAAACGCAAAATTATATAAATATTGTATATGAGGAATGCTTTTTTTCGCATTTGTTAATAAAAACGTAGATATGTTAAAAACTAATAATTTACTACTCTTTGAGTAGATAAAACCAACGATTTGGTGTTTTTTAATTGATGCTTAAATAATGAGTAATTTTATTTTTATAAAATAAGAGGTAAATTCACGAAAAGTTTATTCTTGATGCCATTTTTAAAAGAAGTTTTCTATTTATTTTTTCCTAAAGTATGTGTTTGTTGTGATGAACAATTGGTGAAAAATGAAACAGAGATATGTTTAAAATGTAGGTTTGAATTACCAGTCACAAATTTCACAAATGAAATAGAGAATAAAGTTGAGCAAACATTTTATGGACGTGTAAAAATTGAGTTTGCAACCGCCTTATTATTTTATAGAACTAAAGGAATATCACAAAAGTTAATTTATCAATTAAAATATAAAGGCAAACAAGAGATAGGTATTCTTCTGGGACAATGGCTTGGATCTGAACTGAAAGAAAGTAAAAGGTTTCCATATATAGATTATATTATACCTGTTCCATTGCATACTAAAAAATTAAAGAAGAGAGGTTATAATCAGTTATCAACTTTTGGTAACAGTATTTCTAGTATTTTGAATATTCCTTTCATTGAGAATATATTGATAAAAGAATCAATAACAGATACGCAAACATTAAAACGTAGAATCGAACGTTGGAAAAATGTTGATGAAATTTTTCATTTATCTGATGCAACTATCTTTGAACATAAACATATATTACTTATTGATGATGTGATTACTACTGGCGCTACGCTTGAAGCTTGCGCACTAGAACTTTCAAAGACTAAGAATATTAAAATTAGTATTGCCACCATGACTTTTACTGAATAAATATCAATATACTTGTTAGTATTACCACTAAAAAATATTGTTAATTTGTAATAAATTTCAAATAAATGAAACGAATTTTTAATGTACTTATGGTTACTATTTTTCTGATAATTTTTTTATCAGATTGTGCTCGTAGAGGAAGGCCGGAAGGAGGTCCGAAAGATGAAGATGCGCCCATAATGACAATTGCGAAGCCAGCACATTTAACAACAAATTTTAAAGATGATGAAATTAAAATTTATTTTAATGAATATATTAAATTAAAAGACCTACAGAAACAACTTATTGTATCACCTCCATTAAAGTATCCACCAATTATTACGCCTTTAGGTACACCAAGTAAATATATAACGATAAAGATTTTAGATACTCTTAAAGAAAACACAACCTATACATTTAATTTTGGCGAAAGTGTTATTGATAATACTGAGAGTAATGCGTTGCATAATTTTAAATATGTTTTTTCAACGGGCGATATTATAGATTCATTGAAAGTTTCAGGTACTATTGAAGATGCTTTTGATAAAGATGCAGATAAAGACATTACAGTTATGTTATATGAAGTGAATGAATCATTTACAGATTCTACCATTTATAATGAAAAACCATATTATGTAGCAAGTACACTTGACACTACAGCATGGGAAATTACCAATATGAAATCAGGTAAATATCTATTAATGGCTTTAAAGGATGCTTCTAAAAATTACAAATTCAATCCCAAAGAAGATAAAATTGGTTTTTTAAAGGAATATATTACCATTCCTAAAGATAGTAGTAATCATATTATTAAGTTGTTTAAAGAAGAATTATTGTATAAATTAAAAAGACCATCAGAGAACAGTAAAGGGCGTATCCTTTTTGGATATGAGGGCAAAGCCGATAGTTTAAAAGTAGTACCGTTTGAAACATCTGAGGAGTTCCAAAGTTTTTCTTATTTCGAAAAAGATAAAGACACGCTCAACTATTGGTATAAGAACAATGTTAAAGATTCCATACAATTTTATGTATTTAATAAGAAATATCAAGATACGGTAACTGTTAAGTTACGAAGTAAAATAATTGATTCTTTAGAGATTAAGGCATCAGTTAGAGGAACATTACCTTTAAGAGATCAGTTTAGCTTGTTAAGTAATATTCCAATTCAAAGCATAGATACTACTAAAATTAGTTTTATTGATAAGGATAGTGTTGCTATAGCACATACTTTTAAAATAGTTAAAGATAGAAACGAAATTGATCTAGTTTTTACAAAAGCCTATGATCAAAGATATACCTTGAAATTATTACCCAGTGCTATAACCGATTTTTTCGGCAATGTAAATGATACATTACAATATAATTTAAACACAAAAAAACCAATAGATTATGGTAATGTATACCTTACCTTACAAAATGTGAATCGTTATCCGGTTATTGTTCAGATAATTAAAGAAAAAGGAGAGTTTGTTGAAGAAATTTATGCTGAAAAAGATCAGGAATATGTTTTTAGAAATCTGATCCCTTCAAAATACTTGATTCGAATTATTTATGATGACAATAAAAATAAAAAATGGGACACGGGTAATTTTTTATTAAAAAAACAACCGGAAGAGGTTGTCTATTTTGATACCGTTTTAGATGTAAGAGCCAATTGGGAAATGACTGAGACGTTTATTTTGAAGTAAGCTTAAACATCAACGTCCTGAAAACTCTACTTACTAAGTAATAATTGTTATCAAAAACCTTTTATTTATTTAAGTCTATACTGTATCTTTGTAATTTAGAATGAATAAAAATAATAAATGAAATTAAATAAACAAGATATATATAATGCCCTAGATACTATTACTGTTCCGGGCGAAGGAAAAAGTTTAGTAGAAAGCAAAGCCATCAAAAATGTAGTGATTTTTGGGTTAGAAGTGATAGTTGAGGTTACTATTTCGAATCCTACTTTACAAGCAAAAAAGAAGGTAGAAGTAGAGATAATGAAAGTTATACACGATAAGGTCTATCAAAAAGCTGATGTAAAAGTGAATGTTAAAGTTGAAGCGTCAGAAAAGATTCCAACAAATACTATAAGCGGAAAGAAGATTGATGGAGTACAAAATATTATTGCAATTGCATCTGGTAAAGGTGGCGTAGGTAAATCTACAGTTACCGCAAACTTAGCAGTTACTTTATCTAAAATGGGTTTTAAAGTTGGTGTTTTGGATGCTGATGTGTATGGACCTTCAATGCCTATTATGTTTGATGTGGCAGAAGCAAGACCATTGGCAAGAAATGTTGATGGACGTTCTAAAATGGTGCCGGTTGAGAATTACGGCGTGAAAATGCTGTCATTAGGCTTTTTTACGCAGCCAAATCAAGCTGTGATATGGCGAGGTGCCATGGCATCTAAAGCATTGAATCAAATGATATTTGATGCAGATTGGGGAGAATTAGATTTTATGTTAATAGATTTACCTCCCGGTACAGGCGATATTCACTTATCTATTGTACAAGCTATTCCTATTACAGGAGCTGTTATAGTGAGTACACCTCAAAATATTGCATTAGCAGATGCTAAAAAGGGAGTAGCCATGTTTCAGCAAGAAAATATCAATGTACCTGTTTTAGGGATTGTTGAAAATATGAGTTATTTTACGCCAGCTGAATTACCTGATAATAAATATTATATCTTTGGTAAAGATGGTGCTAAAAATTTAGCTCAAGATATTGATACTACATTTTTAGGCGAAATCCCATTAGTGCAAAGTATAAGAGAAGCTGGCGATGCCGGACATCCGGTAGCTTTGCAAGATGGTACACAGTTAGAAAATGCATTTATTGAAATTACTAAAAATATGGTATCACAACTAGTACAACGTAATAAAGATTTACCGCCAACAGAGATTGTCAAAATCACTACTATGGCTGGTTGTAGTGCAGTAAAAAGTTAATAATAATGACTGAACAAGAACTAAAAAATAATATAGAAAAAGCATTGACCGAAATCAGACCTTTTTTACAGGCAGATGGCGGAGATATTTCTTTTGTTTCTATCGAAAAAAATATCGTTAAAATTCAACTTCTAGGTGCCTGCATTGGTTGTTCTGTAAATCAAATGACACTTAAAAGCGGTGTTGAAGCTACTATTAAGAGATATGCTCCTCAAATTAAAGAGGTAGTTGATATAAGTTAAAGTTCAATTGAGACTAGAAGTTCAATACTAGATGCTAGATACGATTAATCACTACTTTCTAATCTAAAATTCTTATTTTTTCATTATATTTGTTGAGAACAATCTTGAGTCTTATGTCTAATAGTCTTATATCGTCTAGACCATTTAAAGAATTAAAATCACTACTTAAATTCTTGATTAAGAGAAATCCGGAATAATATTTTCATTTTTTACGGATTTATAAACCTTAGTATTCATAAAATTAAAACATATTATTATGCCTAGATATCACAAGTTAGGTAAAATCCCACCTAAAAGACATACAGTTTTTAAAAGCCCGGAAGGTAATTATTATTATGAAGAATTATTCGGAACTATTGGTTTTGATGGAATGTCTTCATTATTATATCACACACATAGACCAACTCAAGTAAAAGAAGTGTTGAAATCGTATGACGTTTCCCCTAAAATAGCAGTAGAGAAGAATATGAAATCCATTAGCTTGAATGGATTTGATGTTCCTGCAATTGATGATTTTTTAGAGAGTAGAAAAACGGTATTAGCAAATAGTGATTGTCATATTATATTGGCAGCACCTAAAAAATCATTAAAAGACTATTTTTATAAAAATACAGATTCTGATGAGGTTATTTTTATCCATAAAGGAAAAGGAAAGCTAAGAACCTTTTTAGGAAATATTGATTTTGAATATGGTGATTATTTGGTAATTCCTCGAGGAATGATCTATCAAGTTGATTTTGATTCAGAAGACAATCGTCTATTTATTGTAGAATCAAAAAGTCCGATTTATACACCAAAACGTTATAGAAATTGGTTCGGACAACATTTAGAGCATTCACCATTTTGCGAACGCGATATGCATCCGCCAAGCGAATTAGAAACATATACTGATAAAGGTGATTTTATTGTAAAAGTAAAAAAACAGGATATGATACATGAATATCTGTATGCATATCATCCTTTTAGTGTTGTTGGTTGGGATGGTTACAATTATCCTTATAAATTTTCTATTCACGATTTTGAACCAATTACCGGTAGAGTGCATTTACCACCTCCAATTCACCAAACATTTGAAACAGATACTTTTGTAATATGTTCGTTTGTACCTAGGTTATATGATTATCATCCAAAAGCTATCCCTGCACCATATAATCATAGTAATATAGATTCTGATGAAGTATTGTATTATGTTGATGGCGATTTTATGAGTAGAAATAATATTAAAAAAGGACAGATAACATTGCATCCGACAGGGATTCCACACGGACCACACCCTGGAGCAATGGAACGTAGTATTGGTAAAACCGAAACAGCTGAATTGGCTGTAATGGTTGATACCTTTAAACCTTTAATGGTTACAGAAGAAGCAGTAAAGATTGATGCAGGCGATTATTATCAATCTTGGTTGGAATAAGGATTTATGACTTTTGACCTAAGGGCTATGACTTTTTTGTGATATTATGAATTTACAACTATAAAATAATTTGAATGGGAAACGCAAATAATAATAGCACAAAGAATAGGATACATCGATCAGATTAAATTCTCAGAATTGGAGAATAGAATAAACAAAATACAAAACATGATATACAAGTTTATGACATCTTTTTAAATTAAAAAAGAGTCGTAAGTCATAAATCAATAAATCGTATGTCATAAAATATAAAAATCATGGCAGAAATAAAAAATTTAACAGATTTACAAAATACAGAATACGGACTTAAAAAAATATTTGAAGATGCAAAAGATTTTCTTCCCTTATTAGGAACAGATTACGTAGAACTATATGTTGGTAATTCCAAACAGTCAGCTCATTTCTATAAAACGGCATTCGGATTTCAATCAGAAGCTTTTGCAGGCTTAGAAACCGGTATAAAAGACAGAGTTTCGTATGTTTTAAAACAAGGTAAAATAAGATTGGTATTAACGACTTCCTTAGAAGAAGGAGGTGCAATAAATGAACATATTAACAAACATGGTGACGGAGTTAAAGTAGTTGCACTTTGGGTAGATGATGCTACGAAATCTTTTGAAGAAACTACCAAAAGAGGTGCAAAACCATTTATGAAACCTACTAGAGAAGAAGATGAAAACGGATATGTAATTCGCTCAGGAATATATACTTATGGAGAAACAGTTCATATTTTTGTTGAACGAAAAAATTATAAAGGATTATTTTTACCAGGTTATGAAAAGTGGGAATCACATTATAATCCAGAACCTGTTGGTTTAAAATTTATTGACCACATGGTAGGTAATGTTGGTTGGGGTGAAATGGCAGAATGGTGTGAATTTTATGCTAAAATAATGGGATTTGCACAAATTATTTCATTTACTGATGATGATATTTCAACAGATTATACAGCATTGATGAGCAAAGTGATGTCTAATGGTAACGGAAGAATAAAATTCCCAATTAATGAACCTGCAAAAGGCAAAAAGAAATCACAAATAGAAGAATATTTAGATTTCTATAATGGCCCTGGAGTTCAACATATTGCAGTTGCTACTGATGATATTGTTACTACTGTTTCTGCAATGCGTGAAAGAGGTGTAGAATTTCTATATGTACCAGATAGTTATTATGATGATCTGTTAGAACGAGTTGGTAAAATTGATGAAGATGTTGAAGTATTAAAAAAACATGGAGTTTTGATTGATAGAGATGAAGAAGGGTATTTATTACAATTGTTTACAAAGCCTGTAGTTGATAGACCCACAATGTTTTTTGAAGTGATACAACGTAAAGGAGCACAATCTTTCGGAGTAGGTAATTTTAAAGCTTTATTTGAAGCTATTGAACGAGAACAAGCTAATAGAGGAACACTTTAATTTTAAGACTTATAGAATAAAGAACCAAGAATCAAGACAAAATAGTCGAAGTTCTTGGTTTTTTTAGTCATTGCCTTTCTGTTCTCAAATGAAATACATTACCATCTATTTTATCCAAGCCAAGCTGATTTCTGAGATCATTTCTTAAACTATTAAGGCGGGTTCTAAAAATTGATTTTTTTAGTTTTCTCAAAAAACAAGAACCCAATTTTATCTTTTTTGAGAAATTTATATTTAAAATGTAGTGAGAATCTGTTGATTTTACAGTAAAACTTTCA
>JAKISU010000118.1 GCA_021648445.1 Flavobacteriaceae bacterium | reverse complement strand
TAAAAAGATTAAAAATAACTTACTGATATACAGATAGATAAATAGATAAAATTTCAATACTTATTATTGAATCCAACAAATTTTTTCTACATTTGAAATGTAATTTTTCTCAAAAAAATAAAAAAGGGCTCTTGTTTTTTGAGAAAACTAAAAAAAATCAATTTTTAGAACCCACCTAAAGTTAAAATGGTTGAATCTATAAAAAGATCAACCCAAGAACAACGTAAAAAATGGATTAAAAAAGCCAATTATAATTTATTTAATCTATCATCAGATAATGTATTTATTGATTTATTAACCGACTCAGGTACTGGTGCAATGAGTGACAAACAATGGGCAGCTATGATGACTGGAGATGAAAGTTATGCTGGATCAGCTTCTTATTTGAAATTAAAAAAAGTTGTTGAAAAAACAACTAGGTTTACCTACTTTTTACCAACCCATCAAGGTAGAGTTGCCGAAAACGTATTGTTTTCTGTGATGGTGAAAGAAGGCAATTTAATTCCGGGCAACTCACACTTTGACACCACAAAAGGACATATAGAGCTCAAGCATTGGTCATTGAATTATATATTGTTGATGGTATCAGAGGCGTTGAAATAGGAACAGTATTAACTGATCGTAATCCTTTTACTCGAAAAAATAGATATCCGGAATTAGAATTGGTACGTTTAGCCATTCCCCGCAGAACTTATTCACAAAATCATATGGATTATGTAGCCGCTACATTAAAAAATATTTATGATACCCGTAATCAGGCAAAATCAGGTTATAAAATAATTGATGAAGCTCCAATTATGAAACATTTTACTGTGAGATTTGAAAAAAAATAATACTGTTATTTTTCCATTGGTCTCAAAATAGTTGGTTTTCAAGAAATTATCTTTAAAAAAAGATATAAATATCTTTTTTTATTATATTTGACGGTAAATTTCAACTACAGATGTTATCTAGTGCGAGTAAATATGCTATACGATCAATATTATATTTAGCAATGTATAGTGATGAAACTAATAAAATAGGAGTAAAAAAAATTGCAGAAGAGTTAGAAACACCCCAACCTTTTTTAGCAAAATTATTACAACAACTCACAAGAAATAGATTAGTATCATCAGCAAAAGGTCCAAATGGAGGGTTTTTTTTAGATAAAAAAAATAAAGAAAACTCCGTTTGGGATATTATTAAGAGTATTGATGGTACCCGAAAGTTCGATCAATGTTTTTTAGGTTTAGCTACATGTGATGATAAAAATCCTTGCCCCGTACATTTTATTGTATCACCATTCAAACAAAAAATTCTTACCGATTTTAGAGATAAAACCATCTCTCAATTTTCTGATGAAATTATAAAAACCGGAAAAGTTATTTCTTTAAAAGATTTTGATGTTTTTAAAAAATAATGATGTTTTGAAGTGCCTTATTTTTATAACTACTATTTAACTGAGTTCGATAAAAATTTACTGACAATCAACACATTAGCTATTGATTGATTATTCTAATGCCACGTCGAGATCAGTCGAGAGGTTTTTAAATAGTTCTCGCCTTTAGAGATGCCCTTTAGTTTATCTTGAGTGAAGACGAAAGACTCGAACTTGTAAAAGTCAGGTAATTCGATGCAATCTCTTTTATAATTAACATTTCTATCGAACTCACGCTAAATAGATTCTTAGTCATTTCAAATATTATTTAGTCAAAAAAATGTAGCCCTTCCGATCACGCTTTGCGTGATCACCTTCTCTTAATCTCGATAGTTATCGAAGGAAGGAGTTAAATTCTAAATAATAATTTTAGTTTTTTTCTGATTGACTTTCTGTGTTAAACTCCCTTCCTTAATTCAAGGAAGCGTTGAATTCCATCTCATGTATAATATAACTTGTAATATAGATTGTTGGATGGAATTCGGGGTGGTTCTCTCCAAACAAAAAACCACCAAAACAAAAGTCTTAGTGATTTTTTTGGAATAAAAAATTCTTGTCCCGAACAGTCGAGATTGTATTTTACCTCACCCTGAACTGCAAAAAAGTAGTTCAGACCTTTCAAATCGGAAACCCTGCCTACGGCAAGCAGACCCAAGGCTCAGCCTCGGGGAATTTTTTTCAATTAAGGTTAGAAATTGCTAATGTTTTAAAATAAGTCGGACTTTTTGTAATTGTCCGTTAGCAAAAACCTTTAAGAAATACACTCGATGAGATCGTAATCTCGATAAATTATAACGCAATACATTTTCACCTTCATTTAATTGTGTACGTCTTTGAAATACTTTTCTACCATGTATATTAAAAATAGCTATTCTAACATTTGTATCGACATTAGAATTTAACTTAATATTTAAGTGCCTTCTAAACGGATTAGGATATACTCTTAATCTAGTAATAGATACTTCATCTGTATCACCACAAGAACCTAATACATCACCATGATCTAAGTGTCTTTGAACTGCATGTTCTGATATACAAATAGTTCTTCCATTATGACAGATATGTACTTTTGGTCTGTTTGGATTATGACCACATTGAACATCTATAACTTCTACTGTAATATCTGCAGAAACCGTACAGCCATTAGCGTCAGTTACTGTTACAGTATAGGTTGTAGTTTCTTCCGGACAAACTTCAACTGTATCTGTTGTGTCCCCACTACTCCATTCTATAGTATATGGTGCTGTACCTCCTTCTACTCCAGTCAATTCTAATATAGTACAAGCTTGTGGTTCATAGCCTTTATATACGGTAGTATTACCAGATGTTGTTAAAGTAATAGCAGATGTTTCTTCAATGGTAAACTCTTGAACAATTCCGTTCTCTAATGCATCTGTAACAATTACATTATATGTTCCTGCAGTTAAACCCGAAGCAGTAGCAGTGGTTTGACCATCACTCCAATTATAAGTATATGGTGAAATCCCACCGGAAACTGAAACAGTTGCTGTACCATCAGCTTCACCATTACAAGTTATATCTGTAGATGATGCTCCAGTAAGTTCGAATTCTTTTAATTGGAAACGTGCAGATACAGGAAAGTGATCTGATGCTGTAAATGGATAATCATTATCATAAAATTCATAATGAACTCGAATCGATTGATCAATATAATTGAAATTTAATTCCTCAGAAATTGTAATATGATCTATCATATTCTCTCTAAATACAAACGATCGCAATCCTGCTTCACTTAATGCTTTAGAGATCATGTTATAATTTGTGGTATCTGCAATATAGCTCTCATATGTACTCACTGTTGTAGTAACATCCGCAACAGTCACATCAACATCATCATTATAATCGCCTATTAGAATTAAGTTGGTATTTGAATAATGAGCGTCTAAACTATCTTTTAAAACTTCTACATCATATTTACGCATATCATATCTATTCTGTGAGCTAGAACCACTATTTGCTCTTGCATGTAAAGCAACAATATCGAACTGTTCAGTCTGACCATCAATTGTAATATCTGCTTTCATTAAAAATGGCAAACGTCCGGTTGCATAAAAACGATCTGTTGTACTAGGATAACCAACCAAAGCTGAATCATCACCTCCATTATATAAAGGATGGATAGATTCTAATAATACTTTTGTTTCAAGTACATTTACAGTAGCTGTATTGTAAATAAAACCAAGTTTTTGTTTTACACCCGGATCATTTGGTCTTGAAACTGCCGGAGATAATACATAAGCATAGCCCGGTAATTCACTTACCATTTGTGCAAATAAAACATCATCAGAAATCTCTTCAACAGTATATATATCAGCATTTAACTGTGTTATTACTGTCTTAACACTATCTTTTTGGATAGCATCAGACATTGGATTGCCTGCTGCCGGCGAGTTTTGCTCATCACCAAACCATTTTATATTCCAGGTAACGATATCAAAAGTTTTATCTTTAGGGACATTAATTGGTGGTGTTGGAGGTATATATGATCCTGCACAAGACATATCAGATGCCATACGAGGTAGTAATTGATAGGTAGTAAAAAATCGTCCTACAACACCGGTAATTTCACTACATGTTTCCGGTTGACCTAGACCAACAATCGCTTCAACGTCATTATCTATCCGTAGTTGCCCGCTTCCATTGCTATCAGTCAAGGTATAATTTGAGTTTCCAAAAAGGATATCACCAGGGACTGGGAAGTTAGGATTGACAATTTGAACTAATTCTGCAGGATGATTTATCAATTCACTCAATGTAATTGTTAATGGTACTATCTGCTGATTTGGTGTTCCGTTATTTTCAACTGATATGAGGTTACTAATTTGAATTTGCTCATTGAACATGCTTCTTGTTCCGGAAACTGAAATTGAATCACCAATCATAAAATTACCATCACCATGTACTAGTTCATCAAAAATAGCAATTCCGCCTGTAGAGTCCTGAATATATGCAGACCCTGAAAATTGATCAGATACAGTCAATACACCTCTTACAGTTACCAATTCATTTTCAGCAGTATTTCTTGCTTCTAAAATTGTAATTGGATCTGGTGGCGGTATAATAGCTCCGTTTTCTGTGCCTGGTGTAGGAGTTCTTTGTGTATAAGTAGCAGTATTTCTTAGACCACCTCCACCATTTGGAATACGCTGTGATGAATGACCGTCTTTATTTCCTAATTCTCCTTCATTGATTTGAGCTTCGCCGGAATTTAACAAGACTAATAACCCAGTATCATCACCATCATTGGTATCATAAACCAATGCGTCTAATAAATTGTTGGTTGTAACTGCTGTGCTTGATGGGAAATCAGTTGCGTCTCCCATATATAAAGCAACAGCATCTGCGCCATTTTGCAGGCCATTGGTTGTAAAAGCAGCTAAATTAACATTTGCAACAGAAGCACTACCTATTACAAAATATCCTTCTGCATTGGTAGATTGACCGTCTAGATCAATAGCATTATAACTTGAATCATTATTTCCATTATAAAGTACCAATACTAAACCATCTAATGGTGTATTACCTACACCACCATCAAATAATTCTACAAATTCTAAGGAATCTGTTCCCGGATTATCTGCATCAACTTCATTAATAACAATTACTGCCGGACCTTGTTTTTGATAAGTTCCGATTGGGAATGGTGTTACCGCCGTAGCATTGGTAGTTTCACCATCTAGGGCATTAGCTCCACTAAATGTCCAATTATCAAGTATAAAGGTATTTCCGTCAGCACCGGTATCATCATTTCTGTAAGCCCAACCATCTTGATAATCCCACGGTTGTCCAGATCCATCGACATTAATATCTCCAAAAACATCAACCACTGTGCCGTTCATAAATAACTCTACAGCATCATCACCATTGATTCCAGCAGCTTGCGAAGATGTATAATTAGGTGCAAAACCAAAAAATGTGGTGAATCCCGGAGCTTCAGAAGCGATATAAATAAAACTTCCAGCAGTAACTGCATCAGCTGGAAAGGTAAATTCCTCTCCATCAGTTCCGCCTCCGTTATTTGCTGCTCCTAAACCATAAATACTTAGATCTGAAATATCTTCAGTTACATACAATTCTATTGTTTTAGGAACTCCTCCTGTTAATGGTCCATCAAAAACGCCTGTAATTATCAAAGCACTCCCAGCTTGCGTATCATCTAGTGTAGTTATTGATACAGGGTCACTTTCAACTGAAGTGTTTCCGGCGGCATCAAGTGCAACAACCGTAAACGAATAATTAGTGCTGGCTGTTAGACCTGTAACATTAAAGGTTATATCAGTTGTTGTACCTATTTGAGTTGTATCATTAAATATTTGATATTCAGTAACTGCAACATTATCTGTAGCTGCATCCCAAGTTAATACTGTACCAGTTTGCGTAGTACCAGAAGCAACTAAGTTTGTTGGCGCGGTTGGGTCTTCAGTATCTGTAACAACACCTGTTGTGTTTTCTGCTCCGGGTGTTGGAGTTGCTTGTGAATAGGAAACCGTATTTCTTAGGCCTCCTGCCCCATTAGGAACTCTCTGCATAGAATGCTCATCTTTATTACCGGCACCTCCTTCATTTATTTGAGCTTCTCCATTATTTAATAATACTAAAAGTTCGGCATCATCACCATCATTAGTATCATAAACCAACGCATCTAATAAATTATCTGTCGTTACCGATGTACTTGAAGGGAAATCAGTTGCATCACCGGTATATAACGCAACGGCATCTGCACCATTTTGAATACCATTGGTTGTGAAAGTAACCAAATCAACATTAGCAACATTAGCGCTTCCTATGACGAAATATCCTTCTGCATTGGTTGATTGACCATCAAGATCAATTGCATTATAACTCAAATCATTACTACCATTATATAGTACCAATACTAAACCATCTAGTGAAGTATTACCTACTCCTCCATCAAATAGCTCTACAAACTCTGCTGCATCTGTACTAGTTTGATCGGCATCTACTTCATTGATAATAATTTCTGCTACTACTGCTTGTCTTTGATAAGTTCCAGTAGGAAATGGTGTTGTTGCAGTAGCATTATCAGTTTGACCATCCATTGCATTTATACCACTAAATGTCCAATTAGCGAATACAAAAGTATTGCCATCAGCACCTGTATCATCATTTCTATAGGCCCAACCATCTAAATAATCCCATGGTTGACCAGATCCATCAACAGCTATATCTCCAAAGATGTCAATCACTACGCCACCGCTAAATAATTCTATAGCATCATCTCCATTAATTGCCGCAGCGCTTGAAGTAGCATTAGGTGCAAATCCGAAAAATGAAGTGAATCCTGTTGTTTCTGACGCGACATAAATGAAATCTCCAGCGACAGCAGACCCCCCCGAGAAAGTAAAC
The DNA here is from genome assembly GCA_021648445.1 of Flavobacteriaceae bacterium. Taxonomy (GTDB): domain Bacteria; phylum Bacteroidota; class Bacteroidia; order Flavobacteriales; family Flavobacteriaceae; genus Aureibaculum. The sequence continues at coordinate 3,605 of JAKISU010000118.1, read as the reverse complement.
TCTTCTCCATCAGTTCCGCCTCCATTGTTTGCTGATCCAAATCCGTAAGCACTTAGATCCGGAATATCATTTACTACATAGAACTCTACAAATTTTGGTATACCACCGGAAAGTGGACCATCAAAAACACCTGTAATTATTAAATCACTACCTGCCGGCGGTGTTGTATCTTCTAAAGTTGTTATTGTAGTAGGATTGCTATCTGCAGAAGTATTACTTGCAGCATCAATAGCTCTAACCGTAAAAGTGTATTGTGTATTAGGTGTTAAGCCTGTAACAGTATAAGTTGTTGCAGTTGCTGATGCAATTTGTGTTGTTCCATTAAATATTTGATATGCTAATACACCAACATTATCTGTTGAAGCATCCCAGTTCAAAACAGTTTCAGTTTGTGTGGTGTTTGAAGCTACTAAATTTGTTGGAATTGTAGGTGCTTCTGTATCGGTAGTTCCTGAATTAAACCTATCTTCTGCTTGTGGTCCGCCCCAAATTGAAGTAGCAAAAATTGGGTTGTCAATAAATGGATTTCTATTTCCTTGAATACCTTCTAATAATACATTTCTATTAATTTCAATTTGTGATACCGGATCTTCTGCATTCCACTCTAAAAATATATCCATCATATCTGGATGGAAGTTTTGTGTGCCTGTACCAACTGCACTTGGTAAACATTGGTTTCCATAACGCAAATACATATACATCATCATACGAGCAATATCTCCTTTCCATTCATCTCCCGGATACCAGGTATTTCCTCCAATTAACCCACTATTTCCATTTCCATCTGTAAAAGGGTGATTATTTCGTAAAGAATTATACTGTACATCTGATGATCTCAAATGATGTGCATCAGAACCCGGACCTGTACTTCCTAGATTAGGACTTCCTAAAGATCGGGGATAGGTATGTTCCCTATTCCAATCACCAACATTACCTCCATTCATATCCTTACTTCTAGTTCTGTCATTGGTTATGTCAGCATCTGTATCATCATAACCATAAATTAAAAATACATTATTAGCATTTGTAGGGTCTAGATCGGTCTGTCTTAACGCATCCCAAACGCCGGGCGTATAAATAAGATTGGTCGTATGTGTATTTATAATTAAAACAGCAAGGTCTGTTTTTAAATTATTACCGGTTTGTGTAATATCAGTTCCGTTGTAATAATTTGGGACTTGACCATAGCTATAAATTCCGAAAAAAATAAGTGTAGTCCATAAAAGAACTTGCTTGTAAAAGTAATTGTGTTTCATACAAATTTGAATTAAATAATGAGCATTATGAAGAGTTAAGTAGTAAAATTACGCAAAGTTTATAGAAATTAAAGACTTAAGTTATTAACAGAGTATTAAGAAATCTAATAATTTATTAAGATTTAAGAGGGTTCTAAATATAGATATGTTAATAAAATATTATTTATAATTTGATTTAAGGAAATTCAATCCGTTCAATGACATAATTCTATCAATAATTTCATCAGCATCTAACTTATTTTCTTTTACTTTAAAACTGGCTGTTTTCATATAATTATAAGTATGTCTTTCTAAAAAATCAGCCAAATATGGTAATTCTTCTGAAGTCCAAAAAGCATTTAGCGGATCAATAATACCATCAAAATCACTTCCAATTGCGAGACAATCCCATGCAAATAGCCCTTCATTATCTAATATTTCTAAGATATGTTGAACTTGATTCCATAAAAGTTCAGAACGATAATGCATTATTTTCGAACGTTTCAATGAATGTTTGGTGTTTTTCAATGTCTGCTTACTTGCTATTCTCCTTTCGTCTAATTGTAATCCGAAAATACCTTTACTTTTAGCAATTCTAATAATTTCTTCGTTAAAAAAATTAATCTCTACAGTATTTAACTTTTTAGCAACTTGTGAGCCTTCTTGTTTTTTATTAGTAAAAGACTGTAAGCCATTTGCTGCTCCATGACTTACAATAAGAGGCATGTTTTTATACTTTGGGTTATCATCAATTAATTTATAAAAATCAGCTCTGGAAGCAACACTCATATGTTTAAGATCTATCAAAATACGTTTACCATTGTTAGTGCTCAATAATTCATGTGCTATTTTAATTCCTAATGGGGTGAACCCCGTATTGAGTCCTTCACTTTGATCAACTTTCTTTTTTACTAATTTCGTAAAGCTTTCAGCATGACCACATAAGTGATTCCAGAAATGATGTGCTATGCCTACAAAAAAAGGTGAATGTTCCCAATTTTTTATCTTTTGAAGATTCGCCATAAAAATGGCTTCATCTGGCGACTTATTAATACTTTGATTCAATACATGCATTCCTTCAATTGATAGTATAACACAAATAGTTGCAATCTTATCTTGATCTTGCGCTTTAAAGGCCTTTATTTCATTATAACTCTTAACAAGTTTATATCTAAATTTTCCTTCCGGCAGTTGTATTATTTTACCATCTAATTGTTTGTAAAAATCATATTCCATTTCAAGATCTTTAAAATAATTATTCATGGCTTGAACAGCATCTATCCTTTTTTTTCCAACTCCTGTGGCGAAATTTGCTGCAATATCTCTTATAAATTCATTTTTTATCTTATTGACAAAAAACCATTTTTCAATAGGATAAAGAGAAACACAGATAACATTTACACCACCTTTAGCCAAACTAGTAAAACTGGCTTGGGAAAATTTGGTTAAATTGATAATATAATTAATGAGTTTGTCTGCAAGAGAAGGTGGATTATACTTCCAAATACTGCTCGATCTATTTCTTCTAGGATTGTTTCTACCTATCGTCTTATAATTATAACTTTTACCAAAAGGTTTCATTGCAGAATGACAGTGAAAATCGATGTAATTATTTTTTTCGGTGGACATAATTTTTTATTTTAATTTGATGAGTTTCTTAAAAATTTATCTGGATTTATTTTAGCAATAAGGTTCATACTTTCTATACCAATATCCACAAGTAATTCTGCATAAAGTTCTTTCTCTGATTTATGATTTCTAACCACAAAAAAGTCAGTACCAAATAGAATTTTTGATGCTAGATTTTTATTCGTTTTTAAAACTTGATTTAATAAAGGTTTTACTTCTTCGGCATGCAAAATATAACTGATATCTGCATACATATTCGGATATTGTAATAGTAAACTGCTAATAATAGTAAACCATTCAAAATCTTTATCCCAGATCCATGCCGGCTTGCTGTAGAGTAATGGATGTACACCATTCTCAACCTTTTGCTCCCTAAATAATTCTGCACCACGATCTGGATTTTCCATTAGCTCGGCGCTCAGATCAACACGATCAGCCTCAAGATAGGACAGCCATTGTTCTTTACCGCCATAATGTGCGAGATTTATTTTCAGCTCTGTTAAATTTTGGCTGATATTTCCAGTGGTTTCATCATATCCAAAAAGTTGTTTCACTTCATCACTTGCATCACCTACCGCTTTTGCCAGATAATATTCTTCTAACAATACCAAATAATTAACCCGAATAATTCATTATAAATGGGAAAAACTGGGTGTAAAGTGTTAAATTTATTGTGTAAATCAAACATTTAAGCACTAAAAAAAACACCCAATTTTGAGCAATAAAGATACACTATTTTAC
>JAKISU010000117.1 GCA_021648445.1 Flavobacteriaceae bacterium | reverse complement strand
AATAGCCCTAAACCTATTGAAAAAGGACACCTCCGCTAAAATAGGAGTCAAGAGCAGAAGGCTCAAAGCAGCATGGAGCAACCAATACCTCTTGAAAATACTCAATTTATGATGCGTTTGCCCTGCCTGGCATATGGTTACCGTAACGCTATTCGCAACATCTTTTATCTTCCTCTATTTTGGTTTTAAGCGAAAAGAAAATCCTAATATAGAGTTACTTTCTTTTATCAGTTATTTATATATTCTATTTGGATTAGGGTTTGCAATAATCAGTTTAGTCCAAGACACATTTGCTCCACAATGGATAATGTTATTACCAATCGGAATTTTAGGATTAATCGGAATTAAAAAATCACAATCTTAATTATGCTCAGAATCGGTGGATATATTAAAATAGCTATTGCTATTCACTGGTTACACAACGCATTTATGGAAGATGCTTTTGATAAAGTAGAAAATCATTTTTTGACAGAAAAGAAGGAAACAGAATGGAGTATATGGGTAAAAATATTACGAAGAATACTAAAGCTGAAAAAAAATAAAGAACGTACAACAAAAAAAGAACTGAGTTAAAATTAATAGCGGTTTTAGTTCTTACTTCAATGTCTATTCCTAAAATACGGCTACAGGCTAATTAAATATAATAGAAAATTAATACTTGTCTTGAGTCTAACGTCTAATAGTCTATTATCGCCATATCAATATGCTTTTTTTAATCCTCAACTTTTAGAAGATTCAATCCATCATATTTTACCAAAAACACACCTTTATTTTCAAACCCTTTAGTCGGATTTTTAATATACTGAAATTTACAAGATGTTCTTTCAGAAATACCGCCGTTAAAAGCACTTTCAGTATCGGTATAAGTTGCTAAACGTAATAATACATCATACGTAATATCAAATCCTTTAAAAGCATATTCAGAAGGTTCAGCATGATTTTTGGCTTTGTATTTTTGTATGAATTTTTGTACTTGGTCATTTTCATGATCTACAAAATTAGCCGTTGGATAATGAAAATTAACTCTAGCTAAGTGGTCATTAATAACCTTATCATAATTACTTCCATAATCTAATGCAAATAGTGTTGCATTTATTTCTTTAGGTAATACTCCCAAATTATTGACAGCATCAACCGTTACAATTTCATCATCAGATATTAGTACAATCCAATTTTCTTTGTCTTTTAATATGGTTCTTTTATATAATTCGGGTTTGATATACCCTTTTTCCGGTTTTAAAACCACTACTTTCTGAATAGAATCAAGCAAGTTTAATTTTGCAACTATTTTATTAATTTTTGACTCACTCTCTTTTTTATCATCGGCAATCACAACTAAACGTTGATCTGTATAGTTCTTCTTAATATAATCTAAAATCTTACTGGTTAATAATTCATCTGAAGGCATTTCTTTTATCATATTTTTTGATGCAAATGCAATATGATCTTTAGATGATGCGGGTGAAATAATTGCCACAGAATCTAATCTTAAATTTTGGGATACAAACTTTACATTATTTAAAAACATGGGTCCTATAATAGCATCAGTATCATTAAAGCTATTGGCTCTTATTATGTTAGACAATGTGCTTGTATTATTTTTTGTATCAAATACTTTTACCTTTACCGATAATCCTTGTTTTTTAACAGAATCTAATGCAATCAAAGCTCCTAAATAAAAATCGGTTATTCTGTCTAAGGTTCTATTTTTTTCGAAATCCAGATTATTTTTCCTTCCTGTAAAAGGAAGCATCATGGCAATTTTTAATTGTTTATTTAATGGTATACTTGGCACAAATAAACTTGTATTCTCAGCTAACAATTCAGTTGGAATTTTAATAAGCATCCCTTCTTTAACACCATCTTTCAAATCGGGATTAAGAGATATTAATTGTTCTTGAGATATTTTAAATTGTTGACTTAGGCTAAAAAGGGTTTCTTTATTTTCAACTTGATGGGTTATAAAATCTTCATTTATATCTGGTATTTCTCTAGTGTCAGGCACTTTAATGATTTCGGCTAGTTTTAATCCTTCTTTAATATGCGGATTGAGTTCTTCTAATCTCTTAACACCTATACCATAACGTCTTGCAATACTATATTTGGTTTCTCTTGGTTTGACTAAATAAGGTTTAGTATTAGTATTATCAGCTTTAACTGCTACTGCTGTTATTTGATATCCTTTTTTTATCGGAATTTTAATAGTTTGTCCGACTTTTAAATCATCGGTTCTTAAAGCAAGATTATGTTTTCTTAATATTCGTTTTGGAACGCCAAATTGTTTCTTTAATCTAAAATAATTTTCTTTTGGCAATACTTTATGATATAGATAACCTCCACTTACATAATCTCCTTTTTGAGTATCTAATTCAGGATTGTAATTTTTATTCGGTACAATAATCAATTGATCTTCTGCAATTCCGTTTTTTATATCAGGATTTAATTGCAATAGATCATTTGGTGTTATCATAAATTTCTTAGAAATACTATAAACGGTTTCACCTTTTATAGATTGATATGTAGTGTATTTTTTTTCCTGAGAAAAAATTGAAACTGTTACTAAAAAAAGTAACAGTATTGATAATTTTATTTTATTCATTTTCAATATTTTAATGTCAATCATGCCTTGATTAGTCTTCATACAGATCTCGATATTCATCGAGATAAAATTATTCCCATTCAATAGTTGCAGGTGGTTTTGAGCTGATATCATACACTACTCTATTTACACCTTTTACTCCGTTTATAATTTTATTTGATATTTCTTGTAAAAACTCATAGGGTAAATTTACCCAATCTGCGGTCATTCCGTCAGTAGATGATACTGCCCGTAAAACTACTGCTTTTTCATAAGTACGTTCATCACCCATAACACCAACTGAATTTACAGGTAATAACATCGCTCCGGCTTGCCAAACATCGTCATATAAATTCCATTTTTTTAATCCGCTTATAAAAATAAAATCAACTTCTTGCAATATGTTGACCTTATCAGCAGTAATATCGCCCAAAATCCTAATTCCTAATCCCGGACCCGGAAAAGGATGTCTTCCTAACAGTTCATCATCAATTTTTAATGACCTTCCAACTCTTCTCACTTCATCTTTGAATAGCATTCGTAAAGGCTCTACAATCTTTAACTTCATAAAATCAGGTAAACCGCCTACATTATGATGCGATTTAATAGTTGCAGAAGGACCTTTTACAGAAACTGACTCAATTACATCAGGATATATAGTGCCTTGAGCCAACCAACTTACATCACTTATAAGATGTGCTTCATCATCAAAAACCTCAATGAATACCTTGCCAATTGCTTTTCTTTTTAACTCGGGATCTTCAATTCCTTTTAGCTCAGACAAAAAACGTGCCGAAGCATCGACACCTTTTACATTAAGTCCCATGTGCTGATACTGATCCAATACATTTTGGAACTCATTTTTTCTCAGCAATCCGTTATTGACAAATATACAGTATAAATTTTTACCTATAGCTTTATGTAAAAGTACCGCAGCAACTGTTGAGTCAACTCCGCCAGAAAGTCCCAACACTACCCTATCATTACCTAATTGTTCTTTTAATTCAGAAACACTCGTTTCTACAAATGAGTTTGGAGTCCAATTCTGTTCAAATTTAGCAATATGGACTAAAAAATTTTCGAGCAATTGCTTACCATCAGTAGTGTGATATACTTCCGGGTGAAATTGGATAGCATAAGTATCTTCTTCTTCAATTTTAAATGCTGCATTTTCAACAGCATCAGTACTTGCTATTTTTTTAAAATTTTCTGGAAGCTTAACAATGGTATCTCCATGACTCATCCATACTTGAGAGCCTTTATTTATACTATCAAATAAATGGCTTTCATTATTGATATAAGATAGGTTTGCTCTACCATATTCTCTTGTTTTTGAAGGCTCAACTTTACCACCGTACTTATGTACCAAATACTGTGCTCCATAACAAACACCTAATAAAGGTATATTTCCTTTGATCTCTTTTAAATCAGGATGTGGTGCTTCTTCGGCATATACTGAAAATGGACTTCCCGACAGAATTACTGCCTTGAATTCTTCAAATGGTGGATAGTTATTATAAGGGAATATTTCGCAAAAAACATTAAGTTCTCTAACTCTACGGGCGATTAATTGAGTGTATTGTGAACCGAAATCTAAAATAAGTACTTTTTGCTGCATTCGCAAAAGTAAACTTAATTCGTAAAACTTAAAATGGTTTTACTAAAATATTTGTAATTTGTGGATGAATTTTATTGACTATGCAAAAAACATTTTTATTCAGTATTGTTTTTATACTAATACTGACCACAAGTTGGTGTCAAAGTGAGATCTATCAAAATAATAAAGCTGAGAAAATAAAGCAAGGCTCTGTTTTTACTAAAATAATAAAGCGAGAACTACCAGCAACAATTGTCTATGAAGATGATGATATTATTGCTTTTGTTCCTTTAAGGTTACAAGCTCGAGTACATTTATTGATCGTTCCGAAAAAAGAGATTCATACCATTAATGATGTTTCTGAAGAAGATACATTATTGCTAGGTAAATTATTTTTAGTTGCCAAAAAATTAGCTAAAGAAAAAGGAATCTCTGAAACAGGATATCGTCTTTCAATGAATATAAATGAAGATGCCGGGCAATCTGTTTTTCACTTACATATGCATTTATTAGGTGGAGAAAATTTAGGCTCTATGGTAACTCAAAAAAAATAAACATAACCCTACTATTTTAAAATTAATTAAAATCATGAAGTACTTTAAACTAATCTTATTCTTTTTATTATTTAATTTTTTAGCTACAACATTTCTTTTTGCCCAAGAGAACAATTCAAATTTAGGAGATGGACCTTATACACAACTTATTATCAGAGGAGTGACCTTAATTAATGGTAATGGCGCACCTCCTATTGGTCCGGTAGATATTGTGGTAGAACATAATATCATAAAAGATATTAAGGTCATAGGTTATCCGGGTGTTGAGATCGATCCAAAAAAACGACCTCAACTAAAAAAAGGTGGTAAAGAGTTAGATGTAAATGGTATGTATCTATTACCCGGTTTTATAGATATGCATGGTCATATAGGAGGTGTAGCGCAAGGCGCCAATTCAGAATATGTTTTTAAACTTTGGATGGCTCATGGTATTACAACCGTTAGAGAACCTAGTGGGAGAGGTATTGATTATACATTAAACTTAAAAAAATTAAGTGCAGAAAATAAAATTATAGCTCCAAGAATAGTCTCTTATACAGGATTCGGACAAGTTAGTAGTACATTTAATCCTTTAAATGACGCTCCAATAAATACGCCAGAAATGGCAAGACAATGGGTGCGTGCGAATGCGAAAAAAGGTGCTGATGGTATTAAATTTTTTGGTGCAGAACCTGAAATTATGAAAGCTGCATTAGACGAAAATAAAAAACTAGGGTTGGGTTCAGCTTGCCACCATGCACAAATGAGCGTTGCTAGGTGGAATGTATTGCATTCGGCTAGAGCCGGATTAACGACAATGGAACATTGGTATGGTTTACCCGAAGCACTTTTTGAAGATAAAACGATACAACACTATCCTTTAAATTATAATTATAATAATGAACAACACCGTTTTGAAGAAGCGGGTAAACTATGGCAACAAGCTGCTAAACCCTATTCAGAGCATTGGAATAATGTAATGAATGAATTACTGGAATTAGACTTTACAATTGATCCTACATTTAATATCTATGAAGCTAGTAGAGATTTACAAAGAGCCAGAAGAGCTGAATGGCATGAAGAATATACATTACCATCGTTATGGAAGTTTTATCAACCGAGTAAAATTTCTCATGGTTCGTATTGGCATTACTGGGGAACAGAACAAGAAATTGTTTGGAAAAAGAATTATCAATTATGGATGACCTTTGTCAATGAATATAAAAATAGAGGTGGCAGAGTTACTACCGGATCAGATTCAGGTTTTATATTCCAATTGTATGGATTTGCATATATACGAGAATTAGAATTATTGAGAGAAGCCGGATTTCACCCATTAGAAGTTATCAAATCTGCGACATTGAATGGTGCTGAAGCTTTAAAAATGGATGCCAACATTGGCTCAGTAAAAATAGGAAAATATGCCGATTTTGTAATTGTTGAAGAAAATCCATTAGAAAATTTAAAAGTATTATATGGTACAGGTGCCATTAAACTAACTGAAGCCAATGAAGTTGTAAGAGTAGGTGGTGTAAAATATACTATAAAAGATGGTATTATTTATGATGCCAAACAATTATTAGCCGATGTAAAACAACTGGTTAAAGAAGCTAAAGAAAAAGAAAATTTTAAAATTTCACAACCGGGAATTAGAAATTATTAAGTATTTACTGCGTCTAAAACCTAAAATAACCCATTGTGTATTTTGACAAATTCTGTCAGAACTGACATTTCGGAAAGTATTTTAACTCAAAAGGCACAACAGGTTAAAATCATTAAAAATGAACAAAACAGTTCAGTTAATTTTAAGAATTATTATTGCTGTTATTTTAGTTCAAACACTTCGTTATAAATTCACAGCACATCCAGACAGTGTTTATATTTTTACGAAAGTAGGTTTAGAGCCTTATGGTAGAATTGTTATTGGTGTTTTTGAATTGATTGCTGCCATATTAATTTTAATACCAAAAACTGTTTGGTTGGGCGCTTTATTAACTTTAGGTATTATATCTGGGGGCACTATTTATACATTTAACAGATTTAGGTATAGAAATAAATGGAGACGGCGGTATGGTATTTTATATGGCTGTGGTAGTTTTTATCTTATTACTAGTGATTTTGTGGATGAATAGGAAAAGTTTACCATTCATTGGAAAAAGCTTGTAAATCATTAATTTTTAATAATTTATCTATAAAAATTAATTATATTTGGGTTGTTGAATTATTTCAATAATAAAAATTGCTAATTCCAAACTTAATACATTGAACTCATCTTGGGTTATGGTATTCAAGCGAACCCCGAGGATTCGGGGATGCTTTTGTTCTCTAATGAAGTGTTTTTTGAACAGCATAGCAGAGCTATGGTGCGAAGAAAATACAAAATTAGAGGTCAATCTCGAGGCTTCGGGAGTGGTTTTACAGCTAATAGTAGAACCCAAGATGAGTTCATTATCTAATTGATTAACGATGGTTAATTTTAATTAGATACAATTAAATTATTAACATGAGTATTTTACTCATTAAATTGCTATGAAATGAGCCGTAATAAAAAGGTTAATACCAACCGAAATATTCAATGGCGAATTCCATCTGACCTTAAAAAAACAATGAATAAATACAGATGAAAATGTTAACCGATTTAAGAAAAAAGATTGATGAAAATACGAAGATTATAGACTTCGCTATTTCAAAGTATTTTGCGAATCGCTTAGGCGTAAAAGATACCAAGACTATAGATGCATTAGGTATTAATGGTAATTTAACCTTTACTCAAAAAGTCAATATTTTTTGTGATATATTACCCCTAACAAAAATTGACGAAGCAAAATTAAAAGTATATACAAAGGTCAATAATGAAATTGTACTCAACAATGACATTTTAACTTACGATCAATACTTTTCAAATCTAAATTGTTATCATCCATTTCTTTTTAATACCTATTTAGAAGAGAATGATGTGCTATCAATTAAAGAAAAACTTACTTTTGCAATTCACCAATTAATTGATGATGTGGTAAGATTAACTGATGAGTATATTAAAAAACCACAAGTTTATTATAATAAAAATGTAGGGATTACACTACCTGAATAGTTAGTATCTTAGCATTATTATTTTAAACAGTTAACGATGAAGCCTATTAGAAAAGCTGTAATGGCCGTACTAATAAATAATGATAAAATATTAATTGGTTCTTCACCAAGAGATGGTGGCTATAAATTCCCTCAGGGCGGATTGAATCCCGGAGAAGATATTATCACTGGTATCAAAAGAGAGCTTAATGAAGAATTAGGCATTTTAATTACTGATTCAGATATTATTTTTATAGCTAATGAAAAAGTAATTTATTACTATCCGCCTGATGATCCTTATTATATCTTTAAAGCACAAGAACTTTCCGTTGTAAAGATTCAATACAATACTTCGATGCAATTAATACCTCAAGATGATGAATTTAACAAGTTATATTGGATTTTTCCTGTAGATTTAAACAAATACAATACCAATTTTAGAAATTTGGCTTATGAGAAAGCTTTGAAGATTTGTGGATTGTTGTAAATGTATTTAACTTTCTTTCTACTGCCAATTTATATGAGAGTGAGAGCTTCACTTTAAGTGAATCCTTCTCACTAAAATCTATTGATTTTTTAAACTTGAATTATAATTCTATAATTTGAAACTCTCCTTGTAAGGGATCAAGGCAACTTATCAGTTTTTTAATTAAATCATCTCCATATTCTAAATACAATTCAGAAAAATTTCGTTGACGTTCTTCTAAACTTTGATTTGGAAATAATTGATCTTGAATATCTTTGATACGATCAGTTATTTCATGATGTTTACGTTTTTCAGCTTTGAGCAGGCGCTTCTCTAAATTATCAAGTCCGTTTAATTGTTTTTTCTGTTGTGCTTTTACCGCACCAATAAATGATTTGTCTGTTTGATTTGCCAACACTTCTAGATCAGCAAATTGTTTTTCTAAAAATGTGCGTTGCTGTGAAAGATCAATTTTAATTTTAGAAATTTCTTTAATTTTTTTATTGATTAAATCTTGTTGTTTTAAAAAGATTTCTTCCAGAGAAATGTTTAGTTTTTCTAATTTCTGAGTTTGTTTCTCCGAAACTATTACTGCTGAATTACGCAACAATAAAATAGGAAAAGGTACTTTTATAGTCTCAAAATAGTTTTTTAGCTCAAACCAATAAGCCAACTCTCCACCACCACCAATATAACATAAGTTTGGTAAAATTACTTCTTGATATAACGGACGCATAATTACATTTGGTGAAAACTTTTCAGGGAACTCACTGAGTTCTTTTAGCACTTCAAGCTTACTCCAAGAGATGTTCGTATTATTTACTTTATAAACACCATCTTCTAAAACAATACGTTCACGAAGTTCATCAGTCAAGTAAAATAAATTGATCTCTCGTGGATTTACTTGAACCTTATAATTCTTTTCTAAGCTTTTAACTGTTCTAGACACAGCTTTAAAAGAAGTTTGATTTTCTAATTCATCTTTAACAAAAGGGGCAAATTGTTGTTTTAAACTTTTATCATCACCATCAATAATAACTAAACCATATTCACCAAATAGTTCATTTGCCAAATACCTTGTTGCGTAGGTTAAGTTATTATGTTCTAAATAAGCTTCTTTAAAGAGTTTTGCTAAATGAGTTGCATTTGTTGATGTGCCCAATTCTTTTTCGAGAATTTTTAACACTACATCTAAACCTTTCGTTGATAAACGACCAACTCCTCCACTAGATTCTCTATTCCAACTAATTTTTTTTCCTTTAAAATTAAAATAATTAATCTCCTCAAAATCATGATCTTCAGTAGCCATCCAATATACAGGCACAAAATTATCATTCGGAAATTCCGATTTTAACCGCTTCGCTAAATTGATAGTTGAAACTATTTTATACAAAAAGTATAAAGGACCCGTAAATAAGTTTAGTTGATGACCTGTAGTTACTGTAAAGGTATTTTCCTTTAAAAGAGATTGAATGTTTTGTTTTGTCTTTTTTGAAGTGTTTGTCTTTTTATATTGATCTGATATACTTGAAACTAAGAGATTTCTCGTCGCTCCGCTCTGTCGAAATGACATTCGTTTCGTATCAATCTGTTTTTTAAAGCCAGTTAGGTCAGGAAAATTATTATAAAATGGAGTGATCTTTTCGTTTTTATCTAAATAATCACAGATAGTTTTAGAAAAATAACCCGTTTTTTGAAACGGTACTGTTTTATTTTTAAGCTTACAATCTTCTTCAACCATTTGATCAGACATATTTTTGATAAAAATACTAAATTTTGGTTATAGGTCGAAATTGAAATGTATAACTAACATTTTTTTAACTAAGAACTCATCTTGGATTATGGTATTTAAGCGAACCCTGAGGATACGGGAGTGATTTTGCAGCTAATAATAGAACCCAAGATGAGTTCTAAACCTGAATGGTGAATATATAAAGCGCGGAAAATTTGTAGTTTGAAATAAGGACTCCGTGCTTTAAAAAATTGCTCAAACAAATATATATTTTCTATTTTCAAAAAGCTTTTTTTAATATCTTTTTTGCCGTATTTGCTTAATATGATTTCGATTTATTAATCGTTTAGTTAATTAGTTCGTATAAAATCTCTAAGCTGCATATTTGGCGTGCTTATGATGGAAATATTTTTTCACTTGCGGTTTATCCGCTTTTCTTTTATTCATAAAATCCGATATATT
>JAKISU010000116.1 GCA_021648445.1 Flavobacteriaceae bacterium | reverse complement strand
TAGCCAATAATGTTCTTGATGTTGGCATCGTTTACAAACAACCCCTTGTTTGTCTCTTTCTGATTTAAAATGAGTCTTGCAACTCGTCTCATCGGGGAATCTCTTGAAAAAATCTCGAATCTTCATGCTTAACTAATTTATAGTCAGTAAGATACGAAATGTCTAGCACTTATGCAAGTAATCCGATAGTCATACTTTTTTAATTAGAGCTATTGAAAATAATGGCAAACCAGAACTCATTAATATTGACAAAAGTGGAGCCAACAAACATGCTATTAGAGTATATAATAAACGTTCTTTATCTAAAATCAAGATAAGGCAATGCAAATATTTAAATAACATTATAGAACAAGACCACAGATTTGTAAAAAAGAGAATCGTGGTTGGTTTAGGGTTCAAAGAATTTGAGTCTGCTAAAAGAACTATTGCAGGAATAGAAATAGTACATATGATTAAAAAAGAACAATTGATTTGTAATAGAAAATCAATGTTTAAATCATTCTATTCATTGGCTGCGTGATTGTAATTTAGTCCGTTTGTTTTTACTAAAGTTTAATAGATGCGACAGAACCAAATATATTTATCATAATATAAAATACAAGAAATTAAAAGTACATAGGAAAGATACATTGATTATAAGAGTTGGTAGGAATACAGGATTAGTTTTTAGAGCTAAAAATAACTATGTTGGAAAATATGTTTCTGATTATTTTTATCTTTTAAAAGATATAAAATTAAGTGATATTGAAAGAAAAGAAATACAACATTTACTTTTCAAAAAAAGAAAAGGTTTGACAACAAAATATTTGAGTAAAGGAGATATAATTAATTCCATTAAGGAAATCTCAATTTCTATTTAATTTCTGGAATTATTGAGTAGATTAAAGAAATATACACAAGACTTTACAAAATGAATTTTTGAAATTTTCCAAAACAAAAGTGGAAGTACTCAGTCCATAATGCTTCATCAAAGATGTGTATGAAGAAAGACCGTCAAGAAACTTACATTTCACTAACAGCCTTTCTATGTGATTTAACTTTCAGTAGTTAAACTACAAATCATCTATATTTTGATTTTAGTACTAATGCTCAAAAAACAGCTTTAAACAGCAACTTTTCAATTATCCTCAATAATTTCATGATTATGATGCATTTCTTTCATCAGTATTTAGAACATCTTGTAACTTAGAAACATCTTTTCCAATTTTATCATCAAGTACCCTAGCATATATTTGAGTAGTAGAAAGTTTACTATGACCAAGTAACTTCGATAATGTTTCAATAGGTACACCATTAGAAAGAGCCACTGTAGTAGCAAAAGTATGACGAGCTACATGACAAGTAAGGTTTTTAGTAATACCGCAAATAACAGCAACCTCTTTAATATAAGTATTCATTTTATGATTAGAGTACACAGGAAGTAACCTATCAGAAATATGAAAATCATTATACTTTTCTAAGACACTCAAAGCTTTATACAATAATGGAATTTTAACAGGGGTTGAGCTTTTCTCTCTATATAAGTACAACCATTTCTTACCATCAATACCATACACCAAATTACCCTTTGTAAGATTTTTTAAATCAATATAAGACAACCCAGTATAACAAGCGAAAATAAAAATGTCTCTAACTAGGATATGCCTTTTCTTATGCAATACAATATCTTCTAATTGTTGCAATTCAATAGCAGATGAAAAAGGTCTATCATATTTAGTATACTTTACATCATAATTCAAAAAGGGATTCTTTTCTATCCATTCTAACTTAACGGCTAGATTCATCAATTTATTAAGACGCTCTAAATGCTTCATAATACCGTTATTTTTCAATGCTTGCCTACTTATATTATTTTTTTTATTTCTTAGAAACTGTTCAAATTCCAAAATAAAGTTATAGCGAATATATTGTAAGGATATATCAGACATTTTCAATTGTTTATTCAAAAATGCAGTAATATATTTAGTAGTAGCCTTATAATTCTTAAGAGTTCCTTTTGCCAAAACACCTTCCATTTTAGAAGCATGATAGATATCTAATTTGAGTAAAGTCATTTGATTATTATCCAATTTTAAATACCTAGCCTTTATTGATTGCGCAGTAATGTGCTTGTCTTCCTTTAGAAGTTCCTTATAAGAATTTGTAATGTTGGCAAAAATAGTGTCTAATTCCTCGTTAAGCACTCTTGCAGTAGCACTTCTTCCGATTGCCCTACTCATCTTACTATCCCAAGAATCAATAGAGTAGGAGGTGCTTAAACTAATTTCAGCACGTTTACCATTAACCGTAATCCTTGCATAAATAGGAGCAAGATTGTTTTTTCTCTTGGCAGTATTTTGCCAAATTAGAATTTTGAATGTTTTTGAAGTTTTCATTTTTCTTTCGTTTAAGTGAATAAATAAATCTTAACGAAAGTCAAATCACATAGAAAGCCCTGCTTTCTGAAATAAAAGATACGAAAAAAAAGATAAATGGTCAGGTAACCGAATAGGTAACTTTTTTTTCTAGATTAAAGCATGTCAAATGAAATCAAAAAAAATTAAACATCTAATAATCATTAAATTAACATTTAATTGATGTCATTTGATATGACCTTTGTCGGGGTGGCAGGATTCGAACCTGCGGCCTCCACGTCCCAAACGTGGCGCGATAACCGGGCTACGCTACACCCCGAAAATTACGAAGCAAATACTTCATATTAATCTTAACAATATTTCAATTCGAACCTGACTTTTAGTAGCCCGGTTCCGGGCGGAGTTTATCTCGAGCATGTCGAGAGGCTATGCCCCCTAAATAACAGCTTTCGCTGCAAAAAATAATATTTCAATCCCGATAGCTATCGAGAACAAAACCTAAATTCTAAATAAATAGAAACTTAGATTCTTCTGAGGAAGGGATTAACTTTGTTGATCCCTTTTACCACATCCTGCAAATAACTTTACTAATATGCTTAAAGCGTATTGACATCTTTTAAAAAAGAAATTCATTTCAAGCAAGCTTGATGAATTATATTTTTTAAAATCTGCCATGCAAACTTATTTGATTGCGGAGAGGAAGGGATTCGAACCCCCGGTACCCGTAAAGGTACAACTCCTTAGCAGGGAGCCCCGATCGACCACTCTGGCACCTCTCCAAAATTTTAATGAACTTCACTTCTAAAAGTACTCGCCTGCATAACGAAATATCGTTTTTATGTAGACGGGTGCAAATGTAATAATTTGATGATTTACTACCTACTCTTTTTTAAATTTTTATTCTAAAATTTATAAGGCAATTCTTAATTAAATAAGATTTAACACCTTATACCTATAATATCTTATGAAATTATTATAAATTTAGAGTCAAATCATTATAAAATAATCAAACTAAATATATGGCAACACTTACAATTAATAACAAAGTATATCAGGTAGATGCTGACTCAGATATGCCATTACTTTGGGTAATTAGAGATTTAGTCGGATTAACAGGTACAAAATATGGATGTGGTAAAGGACTCTGTGGAGCATGTACTGTATTAGTTGATGGTAATCCAGTTCGATCATGTTTAACTCCTGCTTCAACAGCAGAGGGTAAAAAGGTTTTAACCATTGAAGGCGTTGAAAATGAGAATAAAGTATTACAAGAAGTTTGGGAAGATCTAAATGTACCTCAATGTGGGTATTGCCAATCTGGTCAAATTATATCAGCAGTAGCTTTGTTAGATAAAAATGCCAATCCATCTGATAGTGATATTGATGAAGCGATGAGTGGTAATATATGCAGGTGCGGTACTTATCAAAGAATACGAAGTGCCATTCATAAAACAGCTGAATTAACTAATTCTAAAACTAAATAATTATGAGCTCAATTCAAATAATAACAAGAAGAAGCTTTATTCGTGGTTTAGGATTAGCTTCAGGAGGATTAATCATTGCTTGTAATTTTCCATCGTCTGACGAAAAAGACCCTGTAAAAAGACCTTTTAATGGTGAGGTTTTTGAACCTAATTTATTTATTCAATTAAAAGATAATGGCGAGTTGGTATTATTAGCTTCTCGCTCTGAAATGGGTAACGGTGTACGTACTTCATTGACTTCTGTAATTGCTGATGAGATGGATGCTGATTGGAAAATGGTAAGTGTGAAACAAGCAACTGGTGATGCAAAATTTATGGATCAGAATACGGATGGATCGCGAAGTATAAGGTATCTCTTTGAACCTATGCGTAAAATAGGTGCAACTGCCAGAGCAATGTTAGTTACTGCTGCCGCTACAAAATGGCAAGTTGAAGAATCTACATTAAAAACAGAAAATCACTATGTAATTAACACAGCAAATAATAAAAAACTTTTTTATGGTGATTTGATCAAGGAAGCTGCAGAAGTAACCATTCCTGAAAACCCTCCATTAAAAGACCCTAAAGATTTTAAATACATAGGAAAAGGATTGAAAAGTATAGATGGTGCCGGTTATGCATCCGGGAAACCGAAATACGGAATGGATATCAGACTAGATAATATGAAGTTTGTAGCTGTTGTGAGATGTCCGGTTACTTTTGGCACTGTAAAGAGTTTTGACAAAACCAAAACTATGGCTGTTGCAGGTGTTATCGATGTTGTAGAAATTCCCAAAATTAATAAACCATTTGGTACATTAGGAGGAATAGCAGTAATTGCAACTAATACTTGGGCTGCTTTTAAAGGAAAAGAAGTATTAACAGTTGAATGGGATTATGGATCAAATAAGGAATATACAAGTGAATCTTATGATAAAATGATCTTGGCAAACGTTCATAAAAAAGGGAAAGAAGTACGTAATGATGGTAATGTAAATAAAGCTTTTAAAAATGCTGAACATGTTATTGAGAGTACATTCCAATTACCACATTTAGTACATGCACCAATGGAAGTTCCCAACGCAACTGCTTGGGTTCATGACGGAAAGTGTAATGTTTGGGCACCGGTTCAAGCACCACAATCAGCTAGAAAAGAAGTAGCTGATTTTTTAGAAACAGAACTTGAAAATATAACAATTAATGTTACTTTTTTAGGAGGCGGATTTGGTAGAAAGTCAAAACCGGATTTTGTAATAGAAGCTGTTGCCGTTTCAAAAGCTATCAATGCTCCCGTACAAGTGGTTTGGACACGTGAGGACGATATTCATCATAGTTATTACCATACTGTAAGTGCACAATATATGAAAGCTGCTTTAGACAAAGATGGCAAGGTGACAGGTTGGTTACACAGGGTAGCCTATCCGTCTATTGCATCAACTTTTGCGCCTGATTCAGGATATGCAGCCGGATTCGAATTCGGACAAGGACTAATTAACATTCCATATCAAATAGATAATGTAAGATGCGAAAATGGGAAAGCACCTGCACATTTACGGATTGGCTGGTTTCGTTCAGTAATTAATATTATTCAAAGTTTCTCTATAAATATTTTTGTAGATGAATTGGCTGCTAAAGCAAAAAAAGATCCATTACAATTCAGATTAGACCTAATAGGAAATGATCGCATAGAAGAATCTAAATCCGGTCATCATTTCGATAGTGCCAAACTAAAAAATGTATTAAAAATAGTTGCCAAGAATGCAAATTATGGTAAAGATTTACCGGAAGGACACGGAGTGGGAATAGCAATGCACTATAGTTTTTTCTCATATATAGCTTCTATAATAGAAGTTTCTATGATTGATGGTAAATTGAAAGTACATAATATTCATTCTGTCATTGATTGTGGTACAGCGGTTAATACAGATACTGTAAAATCTCAAATGCAAGGTGCTGCTATTTTTGGGATGTCATTAGCCTATTATGGTAAAATTACAGCTAAAGATGGTGTTGTTGAGCAGAGTAATTATCATGATTATCAGATGATACGTATGAATGAAGCACCTGAAGTTCAGGTTGAAATTGTAAAGAGTACTGATAAACCTACCGGAGTTGGTGAACCCGGTGTCCCGCCAATTGCCCCGGCAATCATCAATGCTATTTATAATGCTACAGGTAAACGTTATTATTCATTACCATTGATGGATCATGGACTGGTGTAAAATTACAAATCACAAATTCCAAATTCCAAAAATTAGGTTCTTAGACTTTTTGGAATTTTATAATCTATGGATTCTCCAATTTTAATTCTCCTTGCGGGAGGGAAATCTAGTAGAATGGGTTCTCCAAAGGGATTATTAGACTTTCATGGTACATTATGGATATTAGCACAAATAGCTAGTTATAAACATATTGAAAACCCTAAGGTTTATATAGGATTGGGATATGATTATGAGCAATACTTAGAAACTATACCTTGGTTTAAAGATGCTATTGAAAACTCATATAATTATAATGGAGTAGAAGTGAAGGTTGTTATTAATGATCAACCACAGTTAGGTTCTTTTTCTACACTTCAGGCTGTTATGAGAAATATTAATGTTGGGTATATTATTATAGTACAACCAATTGATGTTCCATTACCAAACGAACAAAGTTTAACAGCCATTATTAATGAAAACAATACAATTGTAATTCCTAAATATAATGGTAAGAATGGACATCCTGTAAAGTTAAAGCCTGAATTTTGGAAGCCATTATTGACATTAGATTCATTTTCAAGTGAAGCTCGACTTGATAAGCAAATCAAATTATTTAACACTTCAAGTGTTACTTATCTTAAAGTTAATGATAAGTCTGTTTATCAAAATATTAACACTAAAGAAAAATGGAATTATTATTTAATGTCAACAAAAGAGTAAATAATTCTTTTTTTAAAATAATCTAATCAATTATTATCAGAACTCCTTCGCAAAGACGTAAATATTAGTTTTCAGTTAATAGTTTAAAAATTCTGTTAATAACTAGGCAATAAATATATTCATGTAAAATTTGGATTTTAACAAGGTTTTGTACTTTTACAACTCCCGAATTATCGGAACTAAAACAATACTAAATGCCCTCAATTCAAGAGTTACAAGATTTTTCTACACAAGTAAGACGCGATATTTTAAGAATGGTTCATGCTGTTAATTCCGGACATCCGGGAGGTTCTTTAGGCTGTACAGAGTTTTTTACGGTACTTTATCAAGAAATATTGAATTATTCAACTGATTTCACAATGAATGGAGAAGGGGAAGATCTATTCTTTTTATCAAACGGGCATATTTCTCCTGTATTTTATAGTGTGTTGGCCAGAAGTGGGTTTTTTCCCGTAAAGGAATTAGCTACATTTAGAAAGTTAAACACACGCTTACAAGGACACCCGACAACACATGAAGGCTTACCGGGAATTAGAATAGCTTCAGGTTCTTTAGGTCAAGGCATGTCTGTAGCCATTGGTGCAGCACAAGCAAAAAAATTAAATAATGATGATTCAATTGTGTATAGCTTACATGGTGATGGAGAATTACAAGAAGGACAAGCTTGGGAAGCAATAATGTATGCAGCAGGAAAAAAAGTGGACAATCTTATTTCAACAGTTGATTATAACAAACAACAAATAGATGGAGCAACAGATGATGTTATGCCTCTAGGAGATCTAAGATCAAAATTTGAAGCATTTGGTTGGGATGTACTTGAAATACAAGAAGGAAATTCTATTGAAGCTATTATTTCAGGTATAAAGGAAGCAAAATCAAGAACAGGTAAAGGTAAACCGGTTTGTATTCTATTGCATACTGTTATGGGTAATGGTATTGATTTTATGATGCATACACATGCTTGGCATGGTAAAGCGCCTAACGATGAGCAACTGGCAATTGGTTTATCCCAAAATGCAGAAACATTGGGTGATTATTAGTGAGACTTTATTTTTAAGAGATGACAAAGAAATCGAATAAAAAATAATTAGTTGTCCCGATAGCTATCGGGATAACCCCACTATAGAACGGGATATTCTGAAATAAAAATCACTCACTTTTTCTCAATAATAAAAGTTGGCAATCTTAGTTTAAACTTTACAGCTATCAATCGTATACTAATTACAATAAGTGTAGTAATAATATAATTTGTATTAGTATCTATTTCTAAATTACTTAAGATAATTAAGGTTATTGCGCCGGCAATACAAGCACTGGCATAAATTTCTTTCTTAAAGATTATAGGAATCTCATTACATAAAATATCTCTAATAACACCTCCAAAAGTAGCCGTTATTGTACCAAGAATAATTGATATTACAGGATGTAGATTCTGTTGAATTCCTATTTCAGTACCAATTATAGTGAAGATACCTAACCCAATAGTGTCAAATAAAAACAAAGATGTACTTAAATAATCTATTTTTTTTCTAATCAGTATAGTGAAAATTGTTGCGCCAATAATAGCATAAACATAGTTAAGGTCTTGCATCCAGCTTACAGGGTTTCTATCAATCAATATATCGCGTAAAGTACCGCCACCAATTGCAGTAACAAAAGCTATTATAAAAACACCAAAAGGATCTAATTTTTTATGTATGGCTGCTAATGTACCAGAGGTAGCAAATGCAATAGTTCCTAATATATCTAAACCGTAAAAAATATCCATATTAATGTTCTTAATATTTTGTATTACTAAAATTTTGTCCTTCGGGGAAATGTCCGAAGGACAAAGGGGCCTATTACTGTGTATAATAATTATAGTCTTTAATAACAATATCAACAAACTCAATAGGTTTCAATTCAGTTTTAATATCTGTGATACCAATTATTTTATTGTGTAATTTCACTATGACACTATGATTTCCTTTTCGTTTGGCATTTCTATATAATTCTTTAATGGTTTGAATATCAGTATCAGATAGCATAGTTACTTGTGGGAAAGCAGGTGTATAGTCTAATGGTATATCTGCAACAAGCGTATCTTCAATAGTAATACGTTTTTTCTCAGTTACTACTGTAGTTCCAGCAGTAATATCTCCTAAACGTTGCCCTTTTCCATTTAATAAAATAGTTAATAAAGCGACAGAACCTGAAGCTAAACTTATATCAATTAAGCGTAACATCCAACGTAATACATAACTCCCAAAAGTCGGTTTTGAACCGTCAATCTTTACAACTCTAATCTTATTGACATATTTTCCAGGCGACTGCCCATTCATTAATACTTCAAATAGTAAATTATAGAAAAATACTGGTAATCCTAATAATAAATAAACAACCCAAAGATCCATACTCATCGGTAAATCTAAAGCATTCATTATTAACATTGCAATAATATAATATCCCACAATTATTAGTATATCGATTAAAAAAGAACCAATTCTAGTACTTACATTAGCTACATTTTGCTGAATACTTACATTTTGTGCAGTTTCTATTTGAAAATTATCCATTTTTATGTTTATTTGTAGAGCTAGATTAGCAGAATATAAACGGGCTAATATAAAAAATATTCTTTTTTATTTAAATGAATAAGTTGAAATAAATGCGAGAAGCAGCTTTTGTAAAAATACATAAAGAAAGATGGCAGTTATTTGAAGATGTGTTAGGTAATAAACAGCAAATTTCTCCAGATAAATTATCTGACCTATATATTGAAATTACAGATGATTTAAGTTATGCAAAAACTTTTTATCCGAATAGTAACACTGCAGTTTATTTGAATGCTATCGCATCAAGTGCTCATCAAAAAATATACAAGACTAAAAAAGAAGGTAAAAATAGAATTGTTACTTTTTTTAAGACTGAATTTCCGTTAGAGTTTTATAAATACCATAAACAGTTACTAATTGCATTTTTGGTGTTTGCCTTTTTTACGCTAGTAGGTGCGTTTTCTGCATCAGAAGATGGTAATTTTATACGATTAATTCTAGGAGATACGTATGTAAATATGACCCTTGAAAATATTGAGAAAGGTGACCCGATGGCAGTATATAAAGATGCAGATGAAACTAAAATGTCTATCGCAATTACTTTAAATAATATAAAAGTAGCGATGTACGCCTTTATATTAGGTATTTTATTTTCTGTAGGCACATTATATGTTATGATGCAAAACGGAATCATGCTTGGTTCTTTTTTATATATGTTTTTTGAAAAAGGCTTATTGTGGGAGTCATCACGTACTATATGGATACATGGCACTATAGAAATATCAGTTATTATTATTGCCGGTTGTGCCGGACTGGTATTGGGTAATGGCTTATTGTTTCCGAAAACTTATTCACGACTTGATTCTTTTAAAAGAAGTATCAAAGCAGGATTAAAAATAATGGTAAGTACCATTCCTTTTTTTATAGTAGCCGGATTTCTGGAAGGTTTTGTGACACGTCGTACAGAAATGCCTGATTGGCTTGCCATTTTAATCATAGTAGTTTCCCTATCAATAATTATATTTTATTATGTTATATATCCCATACAATTAAGGGGACTTCTAAAAATTAACTCATTGTCAATTAGCTAATTATGCTTATCTTTATGGTGTAAAAAAGTCATGGAAATGTATAAAACACAAGGGAATAAAGGCTTATTTGATGAGGAGTTCACA
>JAKISU010000115.1 GCA_021648445.1 Flavobacteriaceae bacterium | reverse complement strand
TTCCGTTTTCAAAAGAGTAAAATTGTTGTAAAATTTGACCCAAGGTACTTTTACCACTACCACTTTCTCCAACAACGGCAATAAATTCTCCTTTTTGTACTTTTAGGCTTATATTTTTCAATAATTGGCTTCTCCCGGCAAATCGAAAAGACAAGTTTTTAATTTCTAACGATTCAAAGTTATCTAATTGTATAGAACCTTGTTCTTCTTTTTGAATGGATGCAAATTCAAACATTCTGTTAAAAGCAATTTTTGCTTCGTTAATTGGTATGGCGATTAAAGCTAAATTGGTAATACTTGGTAGTAGCGAACCTGCAATACCTAAAACAGCCATTAACTCACCTAAGGTCATTGTTTTTTCATAAACCATATATGATGTATATGATAAAATAGCTACTAAAAATAATACACTCGCAATACCAGAAAATAAAGCCAAACGAATATTTATTTTGCCTAAATCAAATATTTTATTTTGAAAATTACCATAAATGAGTTGATTTATCTTTTGAAATAAAGATTGTCTGTTAAAATTTTTAATACTTGCTATACCTTGCATAGAAGTTATATAATTACTCTCACTATGTGCATAACTCTGCATTACTTCTTTTTGTGCTTTGATAATTTTTTGATTAAAACTATAAATTATTAAAAAATAAATCGGCAAACTTATCAAGGCAATAACACCAACTTGCCAAGAATAATAAAACAAAAATCCAAATGATACTAATGTGACTAAAATATCAATCACAAAATTACTTGCAATGAGCTTTATAACACGTTGTACCCTGTTGGTGTCATTTAAACGAGCTACTAATTCACCTATCTTTCTGGTATCAAAAAAAGGTTTTGGTAAGTGAAGTAATGAACTATAAAAGGTATCGATAATTCTATTATTAAAATCTTTAGATTGTTTTATCAAAAAGAATTCTCTCAATGTAGAAAAACCGACTCTAACTAATAATAAAAAAGCTAATAAACCTATACCTGTAATAAGTTTAGTACTATTTTGAGAAGGTAAAATATCATCAATTAATTTTTGAGAGAAAATAGCCATTGCCATCCCTAATAAAGCAACTGCTACACCAAAAACAATGCTAATACCCAATAACTGATAATCTTTTCTAAGTAATTTTAAAAACCATTCTTTTTTAGATTTTTTAGCCTCGGTGGCTTTTACAAAATTTTCATTTGGTGTAAGAGTTAAACAGGTTTTTGATTTCCAAATTTTCTCTAACTCTTCTTTCGTGTAAGTAGTAATTCCTTTGGCTGGGTCACCAATTTTAAATTTGCCATTTTCATAGCCATAACACACCAAATAATGCTGTAAACGTTCATCTATTACAACATGTAAAATTAATGGTTCTTTATGGTCAATCAATGCTTGTATATCGGCTTCATTACCATTAGCCGTAAAGCCTAATTCATTAGCTGCCTGATATAAACCTAATAAAGTGGTTCCTTGCTTGGTAGTTCCGCTTAATTCACGTAATTTTTCTAATGAATTATCACCTTCGTAATAATTGATAACAGAAAGCAAACACGCCACACCACAATCACTTTGATCATGTTGAAGTACCAAGGATTTATTGAGTAGTTTTTTAGACACAGATTTCACTAATTTTCACTAATTATTTGATTTCTTCCCTTTGAGAATCTTGCCTGTCGGCAGACTGGGACGGAAGATGGGCTATTACATTCTCAATTTTGGTAGCTCCTTTAAACTTTTTTATCAATTGATTGTCTTTAGTATATAACAGTATAAACGGAATGCTTTTAGCATCAAATAAGTCAGCAAAAAGCAATGTTGAATCTTCTAAAAAAAAGATATGATCTTTATTTAATAGGTCGTATTTTTCAGCAAATGTTTTTATACTTTCAGGTTCTTCAAATGACACAAACAATAGTTGAACATTTTTTAATTGTTCTAAATGCTCTTGTATTTGCTTTGCTTCTGTATGACAAAAATCACATTCACTATTAAAATAGATAAAGAGTTTTGGTAATGTTCTGCTAACTTCTTTTTGTGTAAATGGCTGTCCATCTAAATTTTTAAAAGAAAATTCAGGTATCGTTTTGATGCGGTTAGCTACCTCTTTTTTATGATTGAGTTTACTACCAATACTATACCCTAAATAGCCAATAATACTAATAAGGACTAGGGCAATTATTATTTTTAGCTGTTTTTTCATAAACGCTAATTTCACGGATTATCACTAATTTTTTACATTTTGCTTAGAGTCCCTTCCCTTTGGATTAACAAAATTAAAACACTGCTTTAATTGAAGTTACCGAGCGTAGCTTTTTAGGATGGGATTTTACGTCATATTCAAGGTCAAAAACATCACCAACCCCAACCAAATAACCAGACCTGTACCATAACTTACAGCTACCATTTCAAAACTTTTCCAATACTTATTTTTAAGTAGTTTATGCAACCCATAGACCAGTACAAAAAAGTAGGTAACTTCAAATAAATTAATAGTTTGTAAAGGGTAAATAAGCCATAATTCTAAATTTTCTAACTCTAAAAAATTGATATACGAAAGCGGATAATATTGCTGTAAGTCTTCTAAAGTAAAATCTGTTTTAATAAAATAGAAATAACCAAACTTAAAGTAGCCTACTAATACCAATACAAATTCTCCTAATAAAGCGATACGAAAGAAATCTTTGAATTTAGGTATCTCTATCTCATCCATATTATAAAAAAAGTTACCTACGCTTAAGCATAAAGCTACTAGGCTACTGCGTAGTAATACTATTAAAGGTATTATAGTATACCCTAACCAAGCCCATTTTTTTTGACCTTCTATTAATTTTTCTACTTGTTCTTGTACTAATTGTTCGGATAAAGAACTGTATATTAAATTATCTGTTACAATAACTTTGTTAAAAATATAACTAGAAAAAAAAGCTAGAAAGAATAAAGCGAATATAATTAAATACTTGTTTTTCATACTAAATATTCTTTATTATGCTTGTTTTTTTTAATAAAAAAACACCTATCAAAATAAAAGGAATACTCAATAATTGTCCCATATTTATGAATAAATTATTCTCGAACATTACTTGATTAATCTTTAAAAACTCAATTAAAAACCTTGTAGTAAATAATAGTATCATAAACAAACCAAAAATATACCCATCATTTTGTTTTCTCCCCTTTTTATAGACAACAAATAATATTATAAAAATTAACAAATAAGAAAAAGCTTCATAAAGCTGTGCTGGATGTCTAGGAATATTGTCAAATCTATGGAATATCACACCATAATTGCTATTGGTTGGTTTCCCTATAATTTCTGAATTCATAAAATTTCCTACTCTAATAAAAGTTGCTGTTAGGGGAGTCACTATAGCAATTCTATCGAGAAGCCATAGATAATTTATTTTATATTTTTTTGAATAAAATAATATAGCAATTAAGACACCAATCGCCCCTCCATGACTAGATAGTCCTTGGAAACCAGTTATTTCCCATTCTTCATTAGTTTTTCGAACTGGTAAAAAAAATTCTGCAATGTGGCTTAAATAGTATTCTGGTTCATAAAATAAACAATGACCTAGTCTAGCTCCTAAAACTGTACCTATTACAACATAAATAAATAGTGGCTCTAACTTTTCTGTAGATATTTTTTCATTTGTAAATATCCCTTTTAAAGTTATATAAGCTAAAACCAACCCTAAAGCAAATAAAAAGCTATAATATCTCAGTGATAAAACACCAAACAATCTAGTTATCTCAGGATTCAAATCCCAATGTATCATAATGAAAAAATTAGAAATAAAAAAATGGTAAGTGCTGTTATAGTAATTCTGGAAGTCTAAATATTTAAAACTTTTGTTGTTTTTTTGCTATAAATAAGACTACAACAACTATTATATTCATTAAAATTAGTTTTTTATTATACTCTCCCTTTGTAAAAAAAATTATGATATTATACAAAGAAACAATCAAAATAAAACAAACTATTATAATTTTCCTTATACTCATTAAAAAGTTTTTTACAATTTAAGTAAATATTCCAGAATTTTAATAAAATCTGGAATATTTATAATATAAATTAGTAGTTAATCACCAATCACCAAATAATGCTGCACATCCAACTATTGCTAGACCTAAAGCCGCTCCGCCTGTAGCAAAAGTGGCACCTATTGCTACTCCGCACAATATACCAGACACAAAATCTTGTCCATCCCCAGAAGCAGAAATAATTTCAAGTTGTTCTATATTTAATTCTTTCATAATATTTAATTTTTTAAAGTTAATAAAAAGGTGTTTTTATGTATCACTAACTAGACATCCTATCGCCGCTACTGCAGCTCCGACATAAAATAATGGAGTAAACAATAGTCCAATTCCAATCCCACATACTAATGCATGTGTATTAGAACCTCCTTTTAATTCCTCCATTTGATTTAATTCTAAATTTTTCATAAAAAAACAAATTTAAGTATATATAGTAACCAAATTGTAAGTATTATCGTCATAATCTTAACTTTCTTTACTCCATATACAATTAATAAATACACTCGATTTCTTTTAGGTCACTCAAAGCTTTATGACCATGAATTGCAATTAACTAATGCAAATATTAAAACAATAATTTAAAAAGTCAACACCCCAACAGTTCTAAATTAGAACTATTTAGGTATCCATAAAACTAGGTAGTAATTAGTGGTTTCTAAGTAATTTAAAAATTCATGGTTTTTGGGTATTGCATAGTGGTTTGTATGTAGTTATCTTTGTACAATAATTTAAAAATTGCTTCTTAAAAATTGCTTCTTAAAAATTGCTTCTTAAAAATTGCTTCTTAAAAATTGCTTCTTAAAAATTGCTTCTTAAAAATTGCTTCTTAAAAATTGCTTCTTAAAAATTGCTTCTTAAAAATATGCTATGAAAGAAACTATTGAAAAAATTAGAATTGTCAGATTTAGTAAAGGCTATTCACAAAGTTATATGGCTGAACAACTAGATATTATTCAACGTGCCTATAGTAAAATAGAGTGCGGCCATACAAATTTAGCTGTAGACAGATTAAAAGCTATTGCTAAAGTTTTGGAGGTTGATATAAAAGAGTTGATAGAATAATAACAAGTTTAAAAACATAAAAACAAAAATTGTACATTTGTTATACTCAAAACCATAAAACTATGGCAACATTAGATTTAAGAAAAAAGGTTTTAACATATATTAATAATGCTGATGAAAGGCTTTTAAAACTAGTAAAGGCTTTGGCAGAAAGTTATCAAAAAGATGCCTTAGAAGATTTTATTTTAAGTGAAGAACAGTATCAAATGTTAGACCAACGCAGACAAGCTCACTTAAAAGGAGAAAGCAAATCATTTACTTGGAAAGAGGTAAAACAGAATGCAAGAAATGGCATTCAAAAATGAAATATACTCTTGAAATTAAAGATTATGCTAATGAAGAGATAAGAAGTGCTTATCTTTATTATGAAGATAAACGAGTTGGATTAGGAGAAGAATTTTTAAAGCACTTAAATATTTATTTTGATAGAATACAAAATTATCCTGAGCATTTCCCCGAAAAACGAAACCCTTATAGAGAAGTTTTTATCAAACGTTTTCCTTTTTTAATCATTTATGAAATTGAAAAGCGTAAAATAATTGTCTATTCTGTGTTTAATACTTGGCAAAATCCGTCAAAAAAGCCTTACTAATTTTTTCTGAATTGAAATTTGTCCCGAGAACTCGGGATTGTTTTTTGTAATTTCATGTTACCTACCCATACATCTTCTTATAATACTTTTTATAAGTACCGGAAGTAACATTATTTAACCATACTGAATTTTCTAAGTACCAATCGACTGTTTTTGATAAGCCTTCTTCGAAAGTTACAGAAGGTTTCCAACCTAGTTCTTCACTTAGTTTTGTGGCATCAATAGCATAACGCCTGTCATGTCCGGCTCTATCTTTAACATAAGTAATTAACTTTGCAGCAGTACCTTTAGGCTGATCTAATTTTTTATCTAGTTGCTCACATAATAAATGAATTAGATTAAGATTTGTCCATTCATTAAAACCACCAATATTATAGGTTTCGGTTACTTTTCCTTTATGGAAAATTAAATCGATAGCTTTGGCATGATCCTCAACATAAAGCCAATCACGTGTATAATTACCATCACCATATACCGGTAGTGGTTTATTATTTTTTATATTATGGATAAATAATGGAATCAATTTTTCAGGAAACTGATTTGCACCATAATTATTAGAACAATTACTAATTACAAAAGGCATTTGATAAGTATTGCCAAAAGACCTTACAATATGATCTGAAGCAGCTTTAGAAGCGGCATAAGGCGATTGCGGATCGTAAGGTGTCGTTTCTACAAATAATCCGGTTTTACCTAATGAACCATAGACTTCGTCTGTAGAAACATGATAAAACAATTTATCATCAAAATTACCTAACCATAAATCGCGAAAAGCATTTAATAAATTAGCTGTACCCAATACATTGGTTTCAATAAAAGCATTAGGGTTTGTAATAGAACGATCTACATGACTTTCGGCAGCTAAGTGAATCACTCTATCAAATTGATGTTTTTGAAATAATGAATTGATAAAACCAATATCTTTTATATCACCTTTAATAAAAGTATAATTTGAAGCATCAGCAATATCAGTAATATTTTCAAGATTGCCTGCATAGGTCAATGCATCTAAATTAAAGATATTATAATTTGGATAGGTATTCACAAATAATCGAACTACATGAGAACCAATAAACCCTGCACCACCGGTAATTAGTATGTTTTTCATTTTCACTTGTCATTCCTGCGAAAGCAGGAATTTTTTGATTATTAACTTGATTATAATTAACTTTTTACTTTTATGGAAACGGTACGCTACTTTAACGTCTGCTGCCATTTCCATGCTGCTGCCAGTGCATCTTCTAAATTATATTCAGTTTTCCATTTTAATTCTGTATTTGCTAGAGAAGTATCAGCATAAGCTTCAATAATATCACCTTCTCGTCTATCTACAATTTTATAATTTAATTGTTTGCCGGATACTTTTTCAAAAGCCTTAATAACATTTAATACAGAACTTCCTTTACCTGTGCCAATATTAAATACTTCAAAATTTGATTTATTATTATTTTCTATCAATCGTCTTAAAGCTGCAATATGAGCTTTGGCAAGATCAACTACATGAATATAATCTCGTACCGCTGTTCCGTCAGGGGTAGGATAATCACCACCAAAAACAGAAAGCTGCTCTCTAATTCCCATGGCAGTTTGTGTAACATAAGGAATTAAATTTTGAGGTATTCCTATAGGTAATTCACCAATATTAGCACTTTTGTGAGCACCAATAGGATTAAAATAACGTAATGCGATGGCTTTTAAATTAGTTACCTTGGTTGTATCATAAATAACTTCTTCACCAATTTGTTTTGTGTTTCCGTAAGGAGATTCAGCCGGTTTAAAAGGAGCACTTTCAGTGATAGGCATCTTATCAGCTTGACCATAGACCGTACATGACGAACTGAAAATAAAATTAGAAACGTTGTTAATGCTCATTTCTTCTAATAAATAAATTAAGGTAGAAATGTTGTTATGATAATATTTCAATGGTTCTTCAACACTCTCTCCAACAGCTTTAGAAGCTGCAAAATGAATAATACCATCAATGTTCTTATGCTTTTTAAAGAAAGATTGAATTGCCGATTGATCTTTTAAATCAATATTTTCAAATTCAGGTAACCTGCCTGTAATAGAAGTAATTTTATCTAAAACATCAATGGATGAATTTGAAAGATCATCAATAATTACAACTTCATAACCTTCATTTTGTAATTCAACTACAGTATGCGAACCTATAAAACCTAAACCTCCGGTTACTAATATCTTTTGCATCTTTTAAAACTTAATAATTTTTCTTCCAACAGATTCATAATAAAATCCGTTACTTGACATAACCTCTAAATCGAAAATATTTCTCCCATCAAAAATTACGGGAGCTACCATTAATGCTTTAATTTTATTGAAACTAGGAGATATAAACTCACTCCATTCAGTACAGATCAACAAGCAATCGGCATCCTCTAAAGCTTCATAAGCATTGGTAGCAAAATGAATTTTATCACCATAGATATGTTTCATATTTGGCATTGCTTCCGGGTCATATACTGAAATTTTAACATTATCTTTCAAAAGTAATTCATTGATAACATCAATAGCCGGAGCTTCTCTGATATCGTCAGTATTAGGTTTAAAAGCGAGTCCCCAAACAGCAATTTTTTTACCTGAAAGATTATTGTTAAAATAACGATTCACTTTAGGTACCAATGATTTTTTCTGTTTTACATTGATATTTAAAACTGATTTTAAAATTTTAAAATCATAATCTACATCATCACTCGATTTTACTAAAGCGTTTACATCTTTAGGGAAACATGAGCCACCATATCCTATTCCCGGGAACAAGAATCTATTCCCAATTCTAGCATCAGAGCCCATACCAATTCTTACCATATCTACATCAGCGCCAATTTTTTCACAAAGATTAGCAACTTCATTCATAAATGTGATCTTAGTTGCTAAAAAAGTATTGGAAGCATATTTTGTAAGTTCAGATGAACGTTCATCCATAAAAATAATGGGTCTTTTTACAGTAATAAAAGGTTTGTAGAGTTTAGAAAGTATTTTTTTTGCTTTTTCACTATTAGAGCCAATAATAATCCGCTGTGGTTCCATAAAATCTTTAATAGCAAAACCTTCACGCAAAAATTCAGGATTTGAAACTACATCAAATTCAATATCAGTATGACTTGAGACAATTTCTTTAACTCTGTCAGAGGTACCTACGGGAACCGTACTTTTATTAATAATTATCTTATACTCATCAATCATTTTACCCAAATCATGAGCAACAGCTTCTACATAAGATAGATCAGCAGAGCCACCTTCATCTTGAGGAGTAGGTAATGCTAAAAATATGATGGTAGAATCTTTAATGGCTTCTTTAAGGTTGGTTGTAAAATGAAGCCTATCTCCTGCAATATTTTTATGAAAAAGTTCTTCTAAGCTAGGCTCATAAATAGGAACTTTCCCATTACGCATTTTTTGTACTTTTTCTTTGTTAATATCAACACAGGTTACATTGTTACCCATATCTGCAAGGCAAGTTCCTGTAACTAAACCAACATAACCTGTACCTATTACAGTTATATTCATAGCTAATTATTTATAAAATTTAATATAGTTTGTGTTATAAATTGCAATTGATCTTCTTCAAATTCAGTATGCATAGGTAAAGAAATTACTGACTTTATTAAACTATTAGTAACTTTAAAATCTTCTTCATTATACCTGTCATCAGCATATGCTTTTTGACTATGTAAAGGAACCGGATAATAAATTGCATTTGGGATACCATTGTCTAATAAATGTTGATGTAAGGCATCTCTGTCAACACCAACTAAGTTTAATGTGTATTGATGAAATACATGTGTGGTGAAATTACTAGTTACAGGTGTTATGATATTATTAGAGTCAGCAAAAGCATTATTATAATATTCTGCAACTTTTCTTCTGGCATTGCAATAATCATCCAAGTTAGGAAGCTTTGCTCTTAAAACAGTTGCCTGAATACTATCTAATCTTGAATTTACACCAACTACATCATGGTAATAACGTTTATACATACCATGATTAACAATTCCACGTAAAGTGTAAGCCAATTCGTCATTATTTGTAAAAATGGCGCCTCCATCACCATAACAGCCTAAATTTTTTGAAGGGAAAAAAGACGTTGTTCCAACATCTCCCATTGTACCTGCCTTTTTTGTTGTACCATCAGAAAAAATATAATCAGCACCAATGGCTTGAGCATTATCTTCAATAATAAATAAATTATGTTCTTTGGCAACCTCTAAAAGAGCTTCCATGTTCGCGCACTGTCCAAATAAATGTACCGGAACAATTGCTTTTGTTTTTGGAGTGATGGCTTTTTTAAGTGCATCAATATCTATATTAAAAGTGTCTTTTTCTACATCAACCAGCACGGGAGTTAACTTTAATAAAGCAATAACTTCAACTGTTGCGGCAAAGGTAAAATCAGCTGTAATCACCTCATCACCTTGTTCTAAGCCTAAGCTCATCATTGCTATTTGTAAAGCGTCTGTACCATTAGCACACGGAATTACATGTTTCACATTAAGATATTCTTCTAATTCTTTTTGGAAACTTTTTACTTCAGGTCCGTTGATAAAAGCAGCAGACTCAATTACGTCTTGTATTGACGCATCTATTTGAGTTTTAATTTTTTGATATTGACCCTTTAGATCAACCATTTGAATTGGCTTCATATACAATTATATTTTTATCAATAAACGCACAAAAATACAAATTATTAGTGAAACTCTATTTTAAAAAGGAGCTCTCAAATACTTTTTAAAATAGCCGGTTAAACTAATCCCGCTGAAAAGCGGGATCTATTCTAAATATTTCTATTGAATATTATATTTTGTAGAAATTAAACTTTTAGGGTTACCCATTTAGTTCTCAAATAGTTGTTTATAAGTACATTATTTTGTAAATTGTATTTAAATCTAAAGGAGATGAAAATATTAAAAGAACTTGATAGACAGGCATTTAAAGATCGGTTTACT
>JAKISU010000114.1 GCA_021648445.1 Flavobacteriaceae bacterium | reverse complement strand
TAAAATAGTGTATCTTTATTGCTCAAAATTGGGTGTTTTTTTTAGTGCTTAAATGTTTGATTTACACAATAAATTTAACACTTTACACCCAGTTTTTCCCATTTATAATGAATTATTCGGGTTAATTTAGTTTCTCCAAAAAAAAAGGCTCATACTCAGGTAATAAATCAGGATGTACAACTTTAATAATATCTTTCAATACAATATGCGGTTGTACCGGAGCTAGTTCATAATATAATACACCTCCATTTTCCCCTTTTTTGTTGGCAAAAGAATAGATGTTTTTATTTTTAAAGGCATTGAATTCGGTATAGTGTTGATTGGCATTTTTTAATTGTTCTGAACTGGTATAATGTCCGGGAGCGATCCAAAATTCAGCATATTGCCCTTTTTCAAAAACACTTTCAAAACTTAAAGAAAGACTGCCTTTACCTTTAGTATCAGCCCATAAATAATTGGTATTGGCATCTTTTAAAAACTGAGCTACAAAGCTTTCTCCGGCTGGTAAATTCCAAATATCTTTAAATAAAGCTCCTGATAAGACAGTTGGCTTGGTTTTAGCCTTTTTAGCTATGATTTTAGCTTCTTTATATTGTTTTTTAATTTCATTAAAAATACTATCTGCTTGTTTTTCTTTACCAAATAAAACACCAAAGAATTTAATCCATTCTGCCCTGCCTAAAGGCGTTTCTTCTAACCAATCACCGTTTAATAGAACCTGAATTCCTGCTTTTTCAATATTAGAAAACACTTTATTATTGCTACTCATAGAAAAACCAATAACAATTTCAGGTTGTAGATCTAGTAATACTTCGGTATTAATATCCTGTTCATTACCGAGTTCCTTTATATTACCATTGGCAATTAATTTTCTTGTTTTTGAAGATGATATATATTGTAAATTCGGAAAACCGACCAGACTATTTTCTTCATTTAATAGCTCTAACATGGGTATATGTGTTGTAGAAGTAACCACCAATCTTTTTATGGGTATTCTGATGACCTTTAAGCCTTTGATCTCACTAGGAACATTGTTTCCTTTCGGGATTAAAATATATTCCAATACCTCTTTTGCATCAGGATAGGGTGATTTGATAATTAATTTAATGTAAGTATTAAAAATTTGAATGTCAAACCCTTTTGCGTGTTTTATTAAAGTATTAGTTTCTTTAGTAATTAACTCTTTTTTTTCTGTTTTGCAAGCAGAAATTAAGAGTAAAAATGATAAAATTATTGCTATTTTTAGTTGTTTCATTGATTCTATCAATCTGATTGGTAAATGTATCAATTTTAAGTTTAATGAATTTGGAATTGGTATCTCAAAAAATAATTCATAATACAATTGTTATTTATTTTAAACTGACTACTTTTGCTCAGATTTTGGTTCCGCCTTTGGCGGATGAAAAGGGAATCAGGTGAATTGATATACGATTGTTGATTTTTGAGTTACAATTTTAAATCGTAATTCGTATTTCTAAAATTGTAACTCAACAATTCCTGAGCTGTCCCCGCAACTGTAAGTTTATGCCGAATTAATTTCGGCATCTCATTTTGAGACGTTATTAACTTCATTTACCACTGGTTTTATTGCTGGGAAGGTATTATAATGTAGAACAAGCCAGGAGACCTGCCAAAATTCAAATTACACACGCTTTCGGAGGAAAAGTTTTGGTTTGTGATTTTTCATCATACTCCACCATTTTCTACTGATAGCCTAAGTATCATTTAAAAAATATAAAAAATGAAAAAAAGGTTATTGTATGTAGGAGCTTTACTAACAACAGTTTTAGTAAATGCCCAACAGCAAGATCCCGATATAAATCGGGACAAGGATTCAATTAAGATTGAACAATTGCAAGAAATTATTATTACCGATTCTCGATTTCAACTAAAAAGAGAAAATTCAGGTAAAACAGTTATTAAAATTGATGCTGTAGAACTTGAAAAAAATCAAGGCAGAAGTATTGCTGAGATAATCAATACTAAAAGCGGACTAGAAATTAATGGTAGTAGAAGTAATGGTGGTCAAAATTTAAGTTATTTTGTAAGAGGTGGTAATAATAGACAAGTATTGGTACTTATTGATGGTATTCAGGTTACTGATCCGTCACAAATTGCCAATGATTATGATTTACGTTTGATAGACATCAATCAAATTGAATCAATTGAAATTATTAAAGGCGCTGCGAGTACGTTATATGGTAATGCAGCCGCTACTGCAGTAATTAACATTACAACTATAAAAGCTTCTAAAGAAGTTATTTCAGCGGTGTTTTCATCGAGTATGGGTACAAACCAATCAAATGATGATTCAAGTAATAATATAGCAGATTTTAATAATAGTATTTCAATTAGTGGTACTTCGAATAAGTTCAATTACAATGCTTCTTTCGGACATCAATACCTTGACGGAATGTCTGCCGTAATTACCGGAACTGAACGTGATGCCTTTTCTAGAACCAATACTAACCTTAAGGTTGGATATCAGGCAACAGATAATTTTTCAATTGCTGTGTTTGCGAATCATGACCGTTTTACTGCTGATTTTGATAATAGTTTTCCTATTGAAGATGCTTTGTTTACATCAAAAAGCAAGCAATATAGATTAGGCATTTCGCCTAAGTTTACTTATAAAAATGGAAGTTTCATTATTAATGCAGCATATAATACTATTGAAAGAGATATTAAATCAAGCTTTCCGAATAGTTTTGTAGGCAAAAGTTATATAGTTGACGCATTTAATAAGTATAATTTTGATGATAAATTCTATACAATAGTTGGTGTAAATTATATCAAAAATGAAACTGAATTTACGGATGATGAAGAGTCAACAATTATTGATCCGTATGCCAATATAGTTTGGATTTCAAGCTTTGGAATGAATTTAAATGCAGGAGTACGATTAAATAATCACAGTGAATACGGCTCACATTTTACCTATAATTTAAATCCATCATATACTTATAAATTTGATGATAACTATTTGAAGATATTGGGCTCATATAGTACTTCATTTATATCACCAAACCTATCACAATTATTTGGACCATTTGGAGCAAACCCCACTTTAGAACCTGAAACCAATATTACATTTGAAGCTGGTGCAGAGTTAAAATTATCTGATAAAATACGATTCAATGCTGTCTTCTTTGAACGCACAGAGAAAGAGTTTATTGATTTTATAATTATTGACTTTAATACATTTGAAGGACAATATCAAAATGTTTCTGATGAGTTTACAGTTAATGGAGTAGAAGTAGAGCTATCTTCTAAACTCTTAAAGAGCTTAGGCTTTACAGCCAATTATACATTTACTGAACGAAAGGATAAAGTTGCATTGCGTATACCAAAACATAAAGCGAATGCATCATTGAATTATACTGTAAATGATAAAACTTTTCTAGGCTTGAACTATCAATTTGTTGATGAGAGAGTTGATACAGATTTTGCAACATTTGAAAATAGAACATTGAGTTCCTTTTCGATAGTTGATGTGCTTTTTAGTCGAGAATTGATACCAAACAGATTAAAACTGTCTGCTTCAATTTCAAATGTATTTAATGAAGAATATACTGAAGTAATTGGGTTTACAACTAAAGGGCGGAATTATAAACTAGGACTAAGATTGAATTTTTAATATTCTATCATTGCTGAAGGAGTCCCGTCCCGATAACTATCGGGACGGGTGAGGAGGTTTTAAAACTACTTTTTTAATGCCTCTTCAATAAGGCTATAATGTTTACTGGTATCATGTAGATAATTATAACTTTCTACCATGCCTAATGAGTTACCTTTGGCATCAGTTAAAACTACTGTAGGCAGTATTTTTTGATTGTATAATTTTTTTAATTCTAGATTTTTATCTTTTTGAAACTCTGAAATTAAATTAGATCTTCTAGGAGCATTAACCCTCACTAAAATTAAATTTTCAGCAGCTATTTTTTGAAACCTTTCAGTATAAAAAAAGTCTTTATTGAGTATTTTACAAGCCTGACTCCAATCAGAGCCTGTAAAATAAATAAGTAATAATTTATTTTGAGAAGCTGCTAACTGTTTAGCCTCTTCAAAATTAGTTTGCCAATTAAGGTCAATAGATTTTTTTTGTGCATTGACATTGTCAGTAACAATTATTAAAAAAAAGACTATATATAAAATTTGCTTTATCATATTTATTTATTAACTCTATACCAATATTCTGTTCTACCTAATAAGGAAATACCAACATAACCTCTTATTTTAAGCTTATTGTTATTTTGTAAAATAATATAGCATTTATAATATTTACCATTATTAGGGTCTAATATTTTACCTCCACTCCATTCTTTTCCATCTAGTTTTAATCCATTAAGGATAACCATTCCTAAAATGGGTTCATTTTTATTTTTTCCTTGGCAAGCAGTACAAAGATCGTTTTTATAATTTTCATTGGTGATTTCAATAATTTTCGCATAGGCTTTACCATCTTTTTTATAGATTTCAACAATAGATTCTGTTTTGCCGGTTTCACTATTTAGTGTTTTCCATTTTCCGAAAACTGATTGCGCTTTTGATATACCTATTAAAAAAAACACAAAACACAATACTAAAATTACTTTTTTCATCTTATACTCTTAACTCTTATACTCGTCTTGACATTTCTTTTTTAAACCAATAATGGCAGCATTAAGTTCAAAACCCAGTAATAATATAATGGAATTTAACCATATGAAAAGCATCAATACCAATAAGGTTCCTATAGAGCCATATAATTCATTATACTGAGCAAACTTTTTTATATAAATGCCAAATATTTTAAAATTTACAATAATCAATAAGGTTGTTAAAATTGCTCCAGGTGAAAAGAAAGAGATAATCCTTCCTTCTTTAGTACCAAAAAAATAAAACAAACCAACAGTTGTAAATAACATTGCAAAGACAATTACATATCTTCCTATTTCAATCCAAAATAAATCATCAGAAACATATCCTCTTTCAGTCAAGTTATTGATAGCAATTTCTAAATAAATGATTACAGCTACAGTAAGTAACAACAATAATGCCAATACTAATGATATTGCAAAGGAAACTATATATTGCTTTATGATTGATCTGGTCTGTAATTTATGATAGGTATACTCAAATCCACCAAAGAGTGAATTAATACCATTGGTCATTAAAAACATTGATAATACAAAACCAAAAGATAAGAGTCCTCCATATTTATTATTTGCAATATCTTGTAATACTACATCAACTGATTCGGAAGTTTTAGGCGGTAATGCCTGATCTATAAACTGCATAAACCCTTCTTGAAACCCTTCTATGGGTATAAATGGAATGAGCGTTAAAATAAATAATGCAAATGGAAATAATGCCATAAAAAAACTAAATGCTATACCACCCGCTCTTGATGTTAATGCGCCTTGCACTATACCTATGACATACATTTCTAATACATCATATAATGACATGCCTTTTAAGCCCGGTACTTTAATTTTTTTAAAGAGCTTAACAAGCCAGCTTATCACAGGTATTTTAAGTAATTTTTCTTCAGTGGTCATTTTCATTTGTTCAAGGTTAAAAACACCTTTTAAAATTTAATCATGTCATTATGATTAGTTTTTCGATGTAGCTCTCCTTTGGAGAGATCAAGAATAGAATTGATTCTATTCTTGGGTGAGGCTCCATTTATCTTGTACTTTTAATACTTGTTCAATAACATCTCTTACACAGCCATTTCCGCCTTTTTTTTGTGATATATAAAGTGAAATATCCTGAATTTCGGGTACAGCATCTTTGGGGCAGGTTGGTAAACCTACTAACTTCATTACTGGATGATCAGGAATATCATCACCCATGTACAACACATTTTCAGGTTTGATATTATAGATGTCTAAATATTCATCTAATTGTGCTACTTTATTATGTGCACCCAAATAGATATCAGTAATCCCCAATCCGCGTAAACGTAATTTTACAGCTTCATTTGTACCACCGGAAATTATACAAACATGATAACCATTATCTACAGCAGTTTTCAAAGCATAACCATCTTTAATATTCATAGTTCTAATCAATTGACCATCAGGAAAAATAGTTACCTTTCCATCGGTTAAAACACCATCAACATCAAAAATGAAGGTTGTTATTTGTGGCATGAGTTCTTTATAGCTTTGCTCCATAGGTTTTTTTAATTGATTCGGTTAATAGTTGATATATTTCTTTTTGTTCTCCTGATAATAATTTCAAATGAGCATTAATAGTTTTTGTGTCATTTCTATGTGCCGGACCCGTTTGAATGACTTTAGGGTGATTAGTTACTACTTTCTGAGCAGTTTCTATAATTAAAGGATGTAATGTTTCAAAGGGAATATTATATTCTTTGCAAATATCATAACTCATTTTATATAGATGATTTACAAAATTATTTGTAAAAACTGCAGCTATATGTAATCGTTTTCTCTGCTCTGAGTCAATAATAAAAACATTGTTAGAAATATTATTTGCCAATCTTTCTAATAATAGTAGATCTTTTTCATTTTCGGCTTCTATACATATCGGAATTGTACTAAAATCAACAGATTGCTTTTTAGAGAATGTTTGAAGCGGATAAAAAACACCTTTATTCCCATCATTTTTTAAAGCATGTATTGAAGCACTTCCTGAGGTATGAACTATCAATTTATTTTCGCCAGCAATACGTGATGAAAATTCAGGAATGTCATCATCAGAAATGGCAATAATATATACATCTGCTTCTTTTAAACCATTTACTTTTGTAGTTGTAGCAACTTTATCTTTTATGAATTTTAGGGATGATTCTTTTCTACTATAGACCTGCACCAATTCTATGTTTTTAGATACTAAAAATGTTGTTATTAAATGTGTGCCTACATTTCCCGTACCAAGAATAATAACTGAAATCATATAGCGAAGTTAAGGAAGTTTTAACGATTTATATTAATGTGTTAAATGTATTCTAATCATAACAAATTTAAGTAAATTTGCTCAACATTTTTTTATAGATAAAAGTCAAAATGAAGAAATTATATAATATCCTATTTTCTACACGCCTTACAGCCATTTTATTTATTGTTTTCGCCACTTCAATGGGTATTGCCACATTTATTGAAAATGATTATGGAACACAAGCTTCAAAAGCATTGGTTTATAATACTTGGTGGTTTGAAATGATCATGCTCATTTTTGTTATCAATTTTATTGGGAACATTTATAAATATAGATTGCTTCGAAAAGAAAAATGGCCTGTATTACTATTTCATTTGTCATTTATACTAATATTGATAGGTGCCGGTATTACACGCTATATAAGTTATGAAGCTA
Organism: Flavobacteriaceae bacterium; assembly: GCA_021648445.1. Classification (GTDB taxonomy): domain Bacteria; phylum Bacteroidota; class Bacteroidia; order Flavobacteriales; family Flavobacteriaceae; genus Aureibaculum. The sequence continues at coordinate 3,381 of JAKISU010000114.1, read as the reverse complement.
TGATGCCGATCAAAGAAGGTGAAACTACAGATTTGATGCTTTCAGAAAAGACATATTTGAATGTACTTATTGATGATGGGAAAGATCAGAAAACAATTGAGAAAAGATATTATTTCTCTCCTAAGCCTTCTTCTGAAGCTCGTTTTATTCCATTAGCAACCAGGTTTTTAAATATTATTAGAGGCGATAATAATTTTTCCATAAATACAGATTTTAGAGATAAACCGGTAAGTATTAACTATGTAAATTATATTCCAAATGCTTTTGAAGAGTTTATAGCTGATGATACTGAGGATTCGGGAGGAAAAGAATTTTTGCATTTTGTAGAATCCGGTGATGGCGGAAGACATGATCATTACATAAAAAAAGGAGAAATAGCAAATATCCATAATGTATTGATCTCTTTTGAAAACCCAACTCCCGGAGCTATCAATATTTTCACCCAACAAGATGCTTTACAGATAGAATCTCCTTTTGATGGTGAATATATGATTATGGCTAGCCAAGAAAAAGGAGTGATTGTTAAAGATTCAACACAAACATTTAATTTACGTTCACTCTATACTATTGGTCAAATGCAATTTGTTGTACCTAAAATTGCTAAAGGTAAATTGAACTTAGAGTCAGGAGATAAAGATGAACACCCAGAAGATATGTTAGAAATTGCTATTGTGACTGAAAATGGCAATAAAAATGTAAAACTTTTTGGTGGTAAATATATGCTTAATCCACCTGAAATATTTTCTTTAGATGAGCTCAATTTTAGAATCAGTTACGGTGCTAAACAATTAAAATTACCTTTCTCTATTAAGTTACGTGATTTTCAATTAGATCGTTATCCGGGTTCTATGAGTCCGAAATCATATGCCAGTGAAGTTACCGTAGTAGATAATGGTGAGAATTTTGATTTCAGAATATTTATGAATAATATTTTAGATCATAGAGGTTATCGTTTTTTTCAATCTAGTTATAATGATACCGGAGCTGTAGAAGAAACACATTTATCTGTAAATCATGATGTTGTAGGTACTTGGGTTACCTATATTGGTTATGGCTTACTGTTTTTTGGTTTGGTGATGATTCTATTTTCAAAAAACACCCGTTTTTCATATTTACGTAAGCAATTAGATAAAGTAAAAAATAAAAAAGCAGCATTATCAATTCTAATTGTATTCATTTCATTGAGTTCATTTACCCAAGAGAATCATCAACATCAAATATCTGATCAACAAATTGATTCTATTTTAAGTAGCCAAAAAGTATCTGTAGCTCATGCTAAACACTTTGGCAGTTTGGTCATTCAAGATGCAGGAGGAAGAATGAAGCCTGTAAATACATTTACTTCTGAACTATTACGAAAAGTAAGTAAAAAGGATTCGTATAATGGAATGGATGCCAATCAGGTAGCAGTTTCTATGGTTACCAATCCTAGAATTTGGTATTCTGTTCCGTTTATCTATATGAAATCTGCCAATTCAAAAGTTAGAGATATTTTAGGCTTACCTACTGAACAAGGGTATGCACGACTTTCTGATCTGTTTACTGATAAAGGCGAATATAAATTAAGAGAAGAAGTTAACAAGGCACATAAAAAAATAATTAAGAATAAGTTTGAACAAAGTATTATAGATATTGATGGCAGAACTAATTTATTGTACCAAGCTATTGCCGGAAGTATCTTTAAATTTTTCCCATTAAAAGATGACCCAAATCATAAATGGATATCTAGAGCTGAATTAAAAGCTGGTAGTTTTAGTAAAAAAGACTCTGCTTTTGTAAGTAATATTGTGAGGTATTATGCTGAAACATTACATGAATCAGTGCAAACAGGTGACTATAAGCTTCCAAAGGAATTAGTAGAAGGTATTCATAAGTTTCAAAAAACATATGGAAACGAAGTGTTACCATCTGATAGAAAAGTCAAGCTAGAGCTATTTTACAATAAGTATGATATTTTTAAAGGTTTGTTTTGGCAATATCTGTTGGCAGGAGTATTACTATTTGTATTAGTGATAATACAAATTTTTAATAGTTCAAAAGCAGTAAATTTACTAGTTAAAATAGGTTCTTTTGTTATTGTAGCCTTATTTATTTATCATACAATTGGTTTAGGTATTCGTTGGTATATTTCAGGTCATGCACCTTGGAGTAATGGGTACGAATCAATGATATATATTGCGTGGGCAACGATGCTTTTTGGTTTGCTTTTCGGAAAAAAATCAGCATTAACCATAGCGGCAACAGCATTTGTAACTTCAATGATTTTATGGGTAGCACATATGAATTGGATGGATCCTTCAATTGGTACCCTTGTACCGGTGTTAGATTCTTATTGGTTAATGATACATGTTTCAATTATTGTAGCGAGTTACGGACCATTTACGTTGAGTATGATCTTAGGACTTATTGCATTGATTTTATATACATTAACCGTTACTAAAAACAAAAAGAAACTGGATTTGGCAATAAAAGAGATCACTGTTATTAATGAAATGTCATTAACTGTTGGTTTGATATTGTTAATCATAGGTAATTTTTTAGGTGGTATGTGGGCAAATGAAAGTTGGGGACGCTATTGGGGTTGGGATCCAAAAGAGACATGGGCTTTAGTGAGTATTATGATCTATGCTTTTGTATTACATATGCGGTTAATACCGGGCTTAAGAAGCAGATTGACTTTCAATATTGTATCAATATTCGCTTTTACTACTATTTTAATGACCTATTTAGGGGTAAACCACTTATTATCAGGTTTGCATTCGTATGCTACAGGTGAATCTGCACCAATACCGAATCAGATTTGGGGCTGGTTGATAGTTTCTGTAGCTCTTAGTGTGTTGGCATATGTTAAATATAAAAGGTATTATAAGAAATAATTAGGTCAAAAGACCAAAGCTGAAAGGCGGGATTATAATTACTTAATTAGCTTTTACTTTACCTTGAAAAACCACCTGCTTAGCTGGTGGTGATGTTCCCCCCGTAGGTGGGCAGGCTTTTGGTTTTGCCAATTTTTTCAGACCTGTCAGGTTTTGAAAACCTGACAGGTCTCTTGGGTCGGTTTTTAAGCTTAGCGAGTGTAAATTTTGATTATATTTAACTATCTGGGCTAGAAAACCGAAGCTGGAAGACGGGAAATTTATAATTATTAAATTAGTTTTATTGACGACAGACTGAAAGTTTGGCTTCGTGTAATTCGTGGCTTAAAATTTTAACTTTGTATGCCTCAGTGAGATTCAGTCAGTGAAATAACAAAAAAATAATTAGGGCTTGCTGATTTTACAAGAAGTTAAAATTCATTTTTCAAGCAGTTTGATAACAATTTTTATTTTTAGATAAAGTAGAGTTAAAAAAGCACCTGCATTTTTCACTAATATTCTTAAA
>JAKISU010000113.1 GCA_021648445.1 Flavobacteriaceae bacterium | reverse complement strand
TCTTTAGATTTAACCGTAGAAACCACAGGAAATCTATTTTAGATAAAATAATTGAACGTTTCGTGGAACATGAGCCAATGACGATGAGACAAATCAGAATTTATGCGACTTAAATGGGTAACCCTATTTATTGATATACAGAACATTGTCTATTCGAGCGAAGTCGAGAACTATTAAAAAACCTCTCGACTGCGCTCGAGGAGGCACTAAAACTATTAACTCACATTTAAAATACTGATTATTAGTTATTTAAAAAAACAGTTATATCAAATTCACGTTAAAGTACATAGTTTTAACTACATTTGAGACCAATAAAAATATTTCAATTTGCAAGCAGAAATTATAACCATAGGAGACGAAATTCTTATCGGTCAAATTGTTGATACTAACTCAGCATATATTAGTAAAGAACTCAATAAAATAGGCGTTTCAGTATATCAGATCACTTCTATTCAAGACGACAAGCAGCATATTTTAAAGGCCTTAAAAGAAGCTGAAGAAAATGTTGATATTGTAATTGTTACCGGTGGTTTAGGTCCTACTAAAGATGATATTACCAAGCATACTTTATGTGCATATTTTAATGATGAGTTAGTAATGAATAGTGATATTCAAGAGCACATAAAAAACTTTTTCGCAAAAATTAAATATCAATATACCGAATTAGATCTACAACAGGCAATGTTGCCAAGTAAGGCACATATTTTTAAAAATAATTTAGGAACTGCTTCAGGTATGTGGTATCATGAAAATAACACAGTCTTTATTTCAATGCCCGGAGTACCAAATGAAATGAAAGGATTGATGAAGTATGGTGTGCTGTCAAAACTTCAAAAAACATTTGATTTACCATATATTATACATAAAAATATAATCACTTATGGAATGGGAGAAAGTAAGATCGCTGAACGATTAGCTGAATGGGAAAATAAACTACCAAGCGAGATCAAATTGGCATATTTACCTTCTTACGGAAAAACAAGATTACGATTAACAGTCAAAGGGAAAAATAAAGAACAACTCGAAAAAGGGATAGATAATGAACTAAAAGCATTAACGGAATTAGTTAGCGATATTATTGTTGGTTTTGAAGAGGAAGCTTCTTTAGAAGCTATTATTGGTAAGTTACTTATAAAGAATAACAAAACATTGGCAACTGCCGAAAGTTGTACCGGAGGTGCTATTGCTAAGATGATTACTTCCGTACCGGGAGCTTCAGCCTATTTTATTGGCTCAATTATTAGTTATAACGAACGTATTAAAAAGGAGGTATTGAATGTAGCTCCGACTACAATAAAAGAACATTCTGTGGTAAGTGAGGCTGTTGCTAAGGCAATGGCATTAGGCATTCAGCAATTGTATAAAGTAGACTATGCTATTGCTGTAACAGGTAATGCCGGACCAACCAAAGACAAAACAGACACATCAATTGGTATAGTATTTATAAGTATAGCCACACCTAAGACGATTTTTGTACAAGAGTTTAATTTCGGACAACCAAGAGAAAAAGTAATACAAAGAGCATCTGTAAAAGCCTTAGAGATGTTAAGAAAAGAATTACTAAAAAACACTTAAAAATAGTTTGCTAATTAAGTAAAAGTTATTATTTTTGCACCTCGTTTTGAAATGAGCTCATCTTGACTTTTTGTTTTTAATCATTTTTCAGGAACATAGAAAAAGTCAAGATGAGCTTAATTAACAGTTTAAAGAGTTAAGAAATGTCAAGAGTTTGTGAGTTAACAGGAAAAAAAGCAATGTTTGGGAACAACGTTTCTCATGCTATGAATAAAACTAGAAGAAGGTTTGACGCTAATTTAATGAAAAAGCGTTTTTATATTCCTGAAGAAGATAAGTGGATTACGTTGAGAGTGTCAGCTTCTGCATTGAAGAACATTAATAGAAAAGGTATTTCAGCTGTAATTAAAGAGGCTAAAGAAAAAGGCTTTTTGAAAAAATAATATAGAACAATGGCAAAAGGTAAAGGAAATAGAATTCAAGTTATTTTAGAATGTACAGAGCATAAAACAAGTGGTTTGTCAGGTACCTCTAGATATATTACAACTAAGAATAAAAAGAATACTCCTGATAGAATGGAATTAAAAAAATTCAATCCTATCATGAAGAAAATGACAATTCATAAAGAGATTAAATAGAATTCCTGAATTTATTTCAGGAACTGTTGAAAGGAAAAAGTATTAATTAAAAAGAAACTGAAACAAGTTCAGCTTATATCATGGCAAAGAAAGCAGTAGCATCACTACAAACAGGCTCTAAAAGATTAACAAAAGCTATCAAAATGGTAAAATCTCCAAAAACAGGAGCTTATATTTTTGTTGAAGCTATTATGGATCCGACTAAAGTAAACGATTTTTTAAACAAATAATCGATTTATCTATATCATATAAAAGCTACTTTCATTACAATGAAAGTAGCTTTTCTTTTTTATATTTGTTTGACCTAATTATTAGGTCAGTGAATAGAGCAATTTAATAACTATTAACTCAATAACTAAAATATGAGTTTATTCAAAAAACTATTTTCAAAAGAAAAAAAAGAAACTTTAGATAAGGGTTTAGAGAAAAGTCAAACTACTTTTTTTACAAAACTTTCTAAAGCGGTTGCCGGTAAATCTAAAGTAGACGACGATGTTTTAGATAACTTAGAAGAAGTATTAGTATCATCTGATGTTGGTGTAGATACAACACTGAAAATTATTACCCGAATTGAGGCAAGAGTAGCAAAAGACAAATATTTAGGGGTAGATGAGTTAAATAAGTTATTGCGTGAAGAAATTGCAGGTCTATTATCTGAAACAAATCCCGAAATTTCGGGCAGTAATGAAACTGATTTTACCATTCCAAAAGATAAAAAACCATATGTTATTATGGTCGTGGGCGTCAATGGTGTTGGTAAAACAACAACAATAGGCAAATTAGCCGCACAATTTAAGAAACAAGGCTTAAAAGTGATATTAGGAGCGGCTGATACTTTTCGAGCTGCAGCTATTGACCAGTTGCAAGTATGGGCAGATAGAGTAGATGTGCCTATTGTTAAACAAAAAATGGGTAGCGATCCAGCTTCTGTTGCTTTTGATACTGTACAATCTGCAGTAAATCAATCTGCTGATGTTGTTATTATTGATACTGCAGGGCGTTTGCATAATAAAGTAAACTTGATGAACGAGTTAACTAAAATAAAAAGAGTTATGCAAAAAGTTGCTGACGATACGCCACATGAAGTCTTATTAGTATTAGACGGTTCTACCGGACAAAATGCCTTTGAGCAAGCCAAACAATTCACAAAAGCTACAGAAGTAACTTCTTTAGCAGTTACTAAGTTAGATGGTACTGCCAAAGGTGGTGTAGTAATTGGTATTTCTGACCAATTTCAAATTCCGGTTAAATATATAGGTGTTGGTGAAGGTATTGATGATCTACAGGTTTTTAATAAAATTGAGTTTGTAGATTCTTTTTTTAAATAGAAGTACCTATATATAATTTTCAGCTTTATTCATTCAACAAAAATCAGCTAAAAAATAAAAGAGGTACTCAACCCAGAGACCTCTTTTATAACATTCCTTCAACATTTTTCGCTAATCAACAATTGACCAAAAAAGGAAAACGAAAACATGAAGGAAAGGGAAAGTATTGTTTAGCTGACATATTTATTTATAAATTATAATTTTTTCTTGACTGAAGTAAGCAAACTACTCTTTTCAGGTTGCTTAATGATACGAATTGATTTTACAATAGATTTATATAGCGGATTGATCCTTTGATACTGTAGGTCTAAATCGCTACCTGTTGTGCTATTTACTATACATTTAATTTCTAAAATATTATTTTCTGATAAATAAAGCTGTTCGGTAATGTGCCTCTTTTGAATAGAGTTGGGTTTAGAATTTAATCGATCATATTGATTTATTCTAGCGATATTTTCGTTTTGAACAGGTACTATTTTATGATTTTTAAATGAGGTTTTTTGAAATTCCTTTTTAGCGGACATATTATCATTATTTATAAATGATACTAATTTAGATAAATTTTTAGTACTTAAAGTAATTGTAACATTGCCTGTACCATACTCATTTCTGAATTTTTTCAGCACATTTGGAGAATCTCCATCTAATTCTTTCCAGCTTACAGGTACTTTTATGCTTAGATCAATTTTCGTTGAATTCGTATTTACACTATATATATTAACAAAATTATTTAAAAACTCATCAACAGGATTGTTTTCATATTTATAAGCTAATAATATTTCTAAAACAGGAGACTCAATAGGTTCATGTAGTCTATTTTTAATATCAGTGATTGAACTTTTATTCAATTCATTATTTAGATTTTCTATAAATGATTCATATTTATTACCAAGTAGATTTTTAGTTTTAGTATTAATTGTTTCAATAGCAGTTCCAAAGTTCTTATTAAATGCTAACTCAACATTTTCAATAGCTGCCTTTTGCCCAGGAAAATTGAGTTTTAGTGTATTGAAGGCATATTGTTGACTATGAATAAAGCGAGCAGTTTTAACAAGAAATAATTCATTGTTGTTTGTTATTTGAGAATAACAAATTGAGGAAAATAATAATGCTATAAATAATAGTTGGTTGAAATACTTCATAAAATTAAAAATGTTTAGCGACAATTAAATGAATAACGATATTGTAAAATTAATAAAAACATTTCTATTTGCGCGATGGTAAAACCGCATATTTTTTGCGGTAAAACCGTAACAAAAAGTGCAATAAACTAGCTAATTTAGTATACTAAATTAGTCGCCTTATGCCCTATAAATATTTAATTATTGAAAGTGAAAAGCAGATCATTAAAAATTTAAAAACTAGCTTTAAAGAATTTCCAAATTATTCATGTATTGGCATATCTAGCTGTTTTGATAAATCATTAGATCTAATATTAAAACATGCGCCTAACGTAGTGTTTATCAACATTGACGCAAAAGCTGACACTGGTTGTTTAGAAGCCTTCAAGTTTGTAAATGAACTGTATAAATATGTGAAAGAAATGCCTAATCTTATTGCCTTATCATCTACAACAGAACATGCTTATACTTGTATAAAGAACAACTTTTTTGACTATCTATTAAAACCAATTAAGCCTTTTGAGTTGCGCAAAATAATTGCGAAATTAGACAAAAAACCAATGCAGGTATCTAACACATTACGCTTAAAATCATATAAAGATTATCGGTATATTGAAATAGAAGATATACTCTTTTTAAAAGCAGATAATACCGCAACAGATTTCTTTATGTATGATGGCACCACAATAAGTGCCTATAAAACATTAAAATCTTTTGAAGCTGTTTTGCCTGAAAATTTTACAAGAATACATAATAGCTATATAGTAAATCAAAATTATGTTTCACGTATTCACTTTGGTAAATCTAAATGCTCTTTAAAAAAAAGTAGTTTTGCCATTCCTTTTTCAAAAACTTATAGAGGCAATGTAGTTATTTTAGAAAAAGCATTGTCAAAAAGATCATTATTATCTTTAAATTGAAACATACCTAAGTACTGTTATTTGCAAACCAAACACTTCTATTTAAGTATCAGTCACTAAAACTTTGATTTTTTGTCAGTTACCTCAACAAAACCCAACTACTTTAGCAAAGAAATAAGAGCTCTTTATTTTAAATTCACAGGATTGTTTTACTAATAAAACAACCAATTCACGTATTTATACTTATCTCAACCTTGAGGGTTTGTATTCAACAATTTAACCTAATATTAAAATATTCTGTCATGAAAAATTTTAAAAACATTTTTGTTCTATTTATTATATTAATCGCATCAGTAAGTATGTATTCTTGCGATGCAGATGTCACTATAGATGACCCTCAATCAGAAAAAAATGAGGATATCTCTAAGGGTACAGGTAATCAAAGTAATGAAGTTGAGGATGATGAAGATTAAAAACAAAATCACTTTTGCAAATAATAAAAACCTTAAACTAGTTGTTTAAGGTTTTTTTATTAAATAGTTTTGTAATTACAGAAACAGCCTAAATTTTTTCTAATTAATTGAAACACCATTACTTATATATTATCTTATTATACTTATTTGTCAATGCAAATACTATTGATGAAAAAAAAGAGAATACAAATTATAATACTGAAAAGCCTACAGACAGTATATTTGTTTGGGTAGAAGCTTCAAAAAAGAAAAGCCTCAGCTATCAAAAAAGAAAAGCTTTTTTAGATAAAGCACATACCCTATCATTAAAAGAAACTAAAGATTCTTTACGTAGTATTTATTATTTAAGAATTTCCTATGCCTACTATAAATTAGAGGATGATGTACGATTTAGGGAAGTGACTAGAGATGCTTATCAATTAACGGTTCAGCTTAAAGATTCTATGGGTATTGCCAAAACACATCGTTTTTTAGGGAATTTTTATGCTAAAAAAGGGATTAGAGACAGTGCCTATTATAGCTACTTTAAGGCTCAAAAAATATATGAACTATTAAAAGAGAATTTTTATTCAGGTAGAATGTACTTAAGCATGGCAATTATGCAGTCTGATATAAAAGATTATACCGGGAGTGAAATATCAACTATAAAGGCTATATCTCTTCTAAAACCCCTTAATAAATACGAACATTTATATAAATGTTATAATAATTTAGGAATCGTGTTGAATGAATTAGAGGACTATGATAAAGCATTATTTTATCATAATCAAGCCTTAGAATATATAGAAAAACTTAAAGAGTTAAAAAACTTTAAACCTCATACTTTAAATAATATCGGAGTAGTTTATGAAATGAAAAAAGAATATAAGTTAGCTATAAGTTATTATCAACTGGCGTTAAAAGAAAAGAGTTTACAGCAGAATAATACCAAGCTATATGCTATGTTATTAGATAATTTAGCCTATAGTAAACTAAAACTAGGAGATACTTTAAATGTGAAAAAAATATTTTTCACTTCTTTAAAAATACGAGATAGTATCAATGATCTCTCAGGGTTGGCTATCAACAAATTACACCTAGCGGAATATTATGCGTATAAAACAGATACAGCTAAAGCGATACAGTCTGCTAAAGAGACCAAACAGTTGTCAATAAATACAAAAAATAATAGAGATCTATTAGCATCGTTATTGTTACTTGCTGAACTTGATACAAAGAATAATTATAAGTATACAAATCAATACATTAAATTAAATGACAGCTTGCAAAAAGAAGAGCGAGCAGTTCGAAATAAATTTGCACGTATTCGTTTTGAAACGGATGCTATTAAAGATGAGAATGTTCGTTTAAGTCAGCAAAAAAAGATACTACTTTTAGTTGCCGGGTTAATAGGCTTATTTGGTTTGTTGTTATATATTATTACCACGCAGCGCTCTAAAAATAAACAATTGCAATTTGAACAACAGCAACAAAATACCAACGAAGAAATTTATAATTTAATATTAAGCCAACAATATAAGCTAGACGAAGGTAGAAGAAAAGAAAAGAAACGGATCTCAGAAGAATTACATGATGGTGTTTTAGGAAAACTATTTGGCACAAGGTTATTATTAGGTTCTTTAAACGAAAAAAATGATGTAGCCACTATATTAAAACGTGAAAAATATATCAATGAATTACAAGAAATTGAAGAAGAGGTAAGAAATGTTTCTCATGAGTTAAATAACAAATCATTATTTTCAGATATTGGTTTTATACAGATGATAGAAAAATTATTAGAGACTCAAAGTGAGATAACAAATTTTAATTATGAGGTTAATTATGACCACAATATTGTCTGGAAAGAAATCAATATAAATTTAAAAATGAATTTATATAGAATACTACAAGAAACTATTCAAAATATTAATAAGTATGCGAAAGCTACAAACGTTAATATTACCTTTAATGTAGACAAAGATTATTTACATCTAATAATAATAGATGATGGTATTGGTTTTAATGCTGAATCTAAAAGGAAAGGTATTGGTTTAAAAAATATACAATCGAGAACACTTAAATTAAAAGGAGAGTTTACTTTAAGAACTCAGCCGGATAAAGGTACTTCAGTTCTTATTAAAGTGCCTTTTAAACAAATATAATTTTTCAATTTTAATTCATATAAAATAAATTGTTTAGATTTGTTTAGTCGCAACCCCGAACTTTTTACTTTTACTTTTACTTGCTTCGAGTATAATCTATGAAAAAGAGATTCAAAATATTAATAGTTGATGATCATCCTATGATAGTTGAAGCCTATAAGAATATCTTAACTTCAACGGATATAAGGGATACGTACAGGCTTACTATTCAGACGGCTGATACTTGCGACTCAGCAATTAAGAAAATAAAAGAAGCTTCAGAAAAAGTGCATTATGATATTCTATTTTTAGATGTGCAATTACCACCTTCATCTGAAGGAAAAATTATTTCTGGTGAAGGCTTAGCCATATTTGCTAAAGAATTACTTCCAAATGCTAAAATAGTGATCCTTACTATGTTTAATGAAAATTTCAGGATTCAGAATATTCTAAATACTGTTAATCCTGACGGATTATTAATTAAAAATGATATAACCTCTAAAGATTTTATATTTGCCTTTAATGCCATTGTGAACAATCCACCATATTATAGTACTACTGTTGCAAAATATTTTAGAGATCAAACTATTAATCATGAAGAATATTTATTAGATGAGATCAATAGAAAAATTGTATTTTATCTTTCTAAAGGGATAAAGACAAAAAACTTGATAAATCACATTAATTTATCAAAGAGTGCTATTGAAAAAAGGAAAACACAAATTAGAACTTTGTTCAAGTTAGACAAAGCAAATGATGAAGCACTAATAAATGAAGCTAAAAGAAGAGGCTTTATTTAGCAAACACACTTCTATATACTCAAATCATATAGCTTTCGCCAAAACTCCCGAAAAGCTGTGTGGTTTAAGTATAATTTATATTTTCAACATTATTCCTTCGTAAAAGTGTAGTTTTGTCAACCTTAATTTTATTACAATAATGCGTACAAAATCATCAAAACAGAATAAGATCAATGTTGTTACTTTAGGTTGTTCTAAAAATATATATGACTCAGAAGTGTTGATGGGTCAATTGAAAGCCAATGGTAAAGAAGTAGTTCATGAAGATGTAAATGATGATGGTAATATTGTAGTAATTAATACCTGCGGATTTATTGGTAAAGCCAAAGAAGAATCTATAAATACCATTCTACATTATGCACACAAGAAGGAAAGAGGAGAAATAGATAAGGTATTTGTAACAGGTTGTTTGAGTGAACGCTATAAGCCGGATCTAGAAAAAGAAATTTCTGATGTTGATGCTTATTTTGGCACACATGATCTGCCAAATCTATTAAAAGTATTAGAGGCTGATTATAAGCATGAATTGATAGGTGAGCGCTTAACAACAACGCCAAAACACTATGCCTATTTAAAAATTGCAGAAGGATGTGACAGACCTTGTTCATTCTGTGCTATTCCGTTAATGCGAGGCAAACACACTTCTACACCTATTGAAGAGATAATAGAAGAAGCTACCAAACTAGCTAAAAAAGGCATTAAAGAATTGATTTTAATTGCTCAAGATCTTACCTATTACGGATTAGACATTTATAAAAAACGTGCTTTAGCAGATATGTTAAAAGAACTGGTAAAAATTGATGGTATTGAGTGGGTTCGATTGCATTATGCTTTCCCAACAGGTTTTCCGTTAGATGTGTTAGATATAATGAAAAATGAACCGAAAGTTTGTAATTATTTAGATATTCCGTTACAGCATATCAATACCGAAATACTTAAATCAATGCGTCGTGGTACCACACACGAAAAAACAAATAAATTGATTACTCAGTTTAGAGAAGCTGTTCCCAATATGGCTATCAGAACAACATTGATAGTCGGCTATCCGGGCGAAACTGATGAGATTTTTGAAGAATTGAAAGAATGGGTTAAAATAACTCGTTTTGATAGATTGGGTGCTTTTGCCTACTCACATGAAGAGAATACACACGCATATAATTTAATTGATGATGTGCCAGAAGATGTAAAAGAACAACGTGTTACCGAAATTATGGAAATTCAAAGTCAGATCTCTTTTGAAATGAATCAGGAAAAAATAGGAAAAACGTTCAAATGCATTTTTGACAGGAAAGAGGGAAATTACTTTTTTGGTCGTACAGAATTTGATTCACCTGATGTTGATAATGATGTGATTGTAGATGCAACAAAGCATTATGTACAAATTGGACAGTTTGTAAATATAGAAATAACTTCAGCCGGTGATTTTGACTTGAATGGTGAGCCTGTTTGATTTAAACTGTCCCGATTGATTCAAGAGTTTCAGTTTCTTTTTAATGCTGATAGCTATCGGGACTGTCTACTTTTTTTGTTTCGCTTTCCAAGCTTTATATTCATCTGAATTTATTTTTTCTTGTTAAAATTATTGCATCTTCTTCTTAACCCAAGCCTTATATTCTTCACTCTCTACTGACTTTTCTTTATCAATAATCTTATAACCTTCTGTATCTCTTTTATATACAATTAAGTTATAACGTCGTTGTGGTTGCTCTAGGTCTTTAGGGCGTATAGCATACATAGGGCTTGCTGATTTTACAAGAAGTTAAAATTCATTTTTCAAGCAGTTTGATAACAATTTTTATTTTTAGATAAAGTAGAGTTAAAAAAGCACCTGCATTTTTCACTAATATTCTTAAAAAATAGC
>JAKISU010000112.1 GCA_021648445.1 Flavobacteriaceae bacterium | reverse complement strand
GCATTCTGCAACTCTTTTCATCTGTAAAGTGAACTCCAAAACTAAATATATTCATTATTAACTATTTTAATATCAAATAAATATACGAAAATTAATTCAATTTAGGACTATTTACGGACATACAATTCTTTTTTGTAAGGATTGATTTAGTTTTACGTCGTTATACTTAACAACTAATTCAATCAATTATGAAACGAGCATGTTAATATTTTTCACACCCAAGGGAATGACTAATAGCGAACCAGCCTGCGGCAGGCAGGCAGCATGTAACCGATTTATAAAATATTATAGACACATGAAAAAACTATCTCAGTTATTACCCGTTACTTTTATTTTACTTTTTTTAAATATTTCTTTTGCTCAAGATGCAGTCTATAAAATTGAATTTATAAGTAACTGGAGTAGTACCGCACATCCAACAGATTACCCTACCGGTTCTGCGCATTGGTCACCATTGATTGGTACAACTCATAAAGATGCTACTCCTTTTTTTCAATTAGGAGTGCTTGCATCTGATGGTGTAGAGCAGGTTGCAGAATCAGGCGGGACTTCAATCATAACACAAGAAATTAATGTTATTATTGCAAGTGGAAATGCTTACGAAGTTATTGAAGGTTCAGGTTTGGGTACCGGTCCTGGTACAATTACCATAAATGATGTAAATGTTGATGCTGACTTTCCTTATATAAGTTTAATAACAATGATTGCGCCTAGTCCAGATTGGGTTGCACAAATAAATAATGAAAAACTAACAGAAAATAATGGAGATTGGAAAACCTCAATTTCTGTTGATGTGTACGCTACTGATGCTGGCACAGATAGTGGAACAACTTATACTTCAGCGAATGATGATACAAACCCTGCTGAAAATATGAGTAGTTTAGAAAATACTGCTCCTTTTTCAGATCAAATTATTGGAAGTTTTGTTTTTACATTACAACAAGTTTTGTCTGTTGATAATAATGTATTGCAAAATGCTATTTCTATATATCCAAATCCTAATAACGGAAATATTCATATTAATAATATTGGAAACATTGTACTTGAAAAAGCTGAAATCTATACTATCACCGGTAAAAAAGTGAAAGTGTTTAATAATATATCTAATCAAAAAAGCTTGACTTTTAATTCGCTTAAAAATGGTTTGTACTTCTTAAAACTAGATTCTAATAAAGGTGGTATTATAAAAAAACTGATTATTCAATAGATTAAATCACTCTAATTTTGTTTTTTCAACTTTTGTAACATAATATTTGGTGTCTCCTAACCATGGGAATGTTGCAAATCGTTCTTTATAGGTAAGTTTTACACCTTGTCCTTGTAAATTTTTTAATAGATCAATCACTTCTTTTTCTGAACTTTCTACTGAAAAATCAAATCGTTGTGACTCTGATACGCCTTGGCTTATTTCTCCTTCCCAAGTTTTAAATAGTACACCTTTATGGCTAATTTTTGTTAACTCACCAGATCTATATCCTTCACTAAAAGTGGCATAATAAACAAATAGAAAATAAATTACAGTAATTGCAATTAAAATTGAAAGTATAATGGCTACTATTTTTTTCATCTTTTATAAGTGTTTTCAACAAAATTAAGTATTCTTGGTATTAATTGTTAACTTTATAGCTTAAATCTTTAGTAATCATTAATCTTAAAAACTAAAAATTATGAGTGAAATATCAAGTTATATATGGGCAATTCCTATAATCTTTATTATCCTTTCCGGATTATTTATTGTAAAACAACAAACCTCGGTAGTTGTTGAACGTTTTGGAAAACTTCAAAGTACTCGTCAAGCAGGATTGAATATTAAAATTCCGCTTGTAGACAGAATTGCCGGTCGTATCAGTTTAAAAATTCAGCAATTAGATGTGATCGTTGAAACAAAAACTAAAGATGATGTATTTGTACATTTAAAAATTTCAGTACAATTTTTAATTAGGAGAGACCATGTAGAAGATGCCTTTTATAAACTTCAAAACCCGCATGAACAAATTACGGCTTTTATTTTTGATGTAGTACGTGCTGAAGTTCCTAAAATGGTATTAGATGATGTGTTTGAAAAGAAAGAAGAAATTGCATTGGCCATTCAGCGAGATTTAAAACAAGCAATGCTCGATTATGGTTATGACATTGTTAAAGCTTTGGTAACTGATATTGATCCTGATGAAAATGTAAAAATTGCCATGAATCGTATCAATGCAGCAGAACGCGAAAAAGTTGCAGCACAACATGAAGGAGATGCGCAACGTATTTTAATAGTAGAACGCGCTAAAGCGGAAGCAGAAAGTAAACGTTTGCAAGGGCAAGGTATAGCTGATCAACGTAGAGAAATTGCTCGTGGTTTAGAAGAAAGTATGGTTATATTAAATAGAGCGGGAATTAACTCTCAAGAAGCTTCAGCTTTAATTATTGTAACCCAACATTATGATACATTGCAAAGTATTGGTTCTAAATCTGATTCTAACTTAATTTTATTACCTAACAATCCAAATGCTGCAAGTAATATGTTAACCGATGTGGTTACCGGTATGGTTGCTGCTAATAAAATGAATTTATCTTCCGGTAAGAAAAAAGGCTGATGAATTAATAATCATTAGGATAAAAAAATTAAACCCCTACAAAATATATGTTTGTAGGGGTTTTTATATTTCTATTCATTAGATGGTTTAACGTTATCTAATGATAAGATTATGATTCTTTTTTATCTTCTTCCTCTTTATCTTCGTCTTTAGTAGCATTCTTAAATTCTTTAATTCCGGTACCTAAACCTTTCATTAATTCCGGTAATTTTCTTCCACCAAATAAAAGTAATATGGCTAAACCAATGATAATCCATTGCCATGGTCCTACAAACCCTAAAAATATCGTTGCTATTGTCATCTTTGTTAATTTTACTTAAGCAAAGGTAGTAATTAAATAGTTATGCAAATTATAAATTAGTGTCCTTTATTTTTAATAGTGCCGCCCATTACTTTTTTAGAATTGACTTTTTCAGGGTTTCCCTTATAATATATATTACCTCCAAAGCGCACTTTCGCATCCAATAAATTGGTAACGTTTACTTCCACTTTGCCTCCAGATGCAGAAACAATATCTGCGTTTTCTGTAATCAGGTCGTACGCTTCATAAGTGCCTCCTGTATTTACTTCTACCTCTTGATTTATTGCTGTACCTTTAACTTTAATACTAGCACCCGTAACTGCTTTAATAGTTAAATATTTAACATTTACCAGTGCATGAATATAGGCACCTTCTTGTGTTTTAATAGTTATATTATCTTGTTCAATAGTTTCGTTAGAGAAAATAGCAGAACCTTCATTGGCATCTAATACTGTTAGATCTTGATTATAAAAAACTTTAATTTTAACTTTATCCGGATTAAAATTATCAGGGAATTTTAATGATAATTTCAATTTACCATTCACATTTTTTACTGTAACATCGTCAGTTTTTTCTCCTGAAATTTCAATTTTTGCTTGGTTAGACCTTTCAATGTCAACACTCAATCCGTTAAAAATTTTTATTTCATTAAAATCGCCTAAACTTTGTGTTCTTTCCTGTGCTTGCAATAATGCGGTACACCCTAAAAAAAGGATGATTAATTTAATTTTATTCATTTCTTTAATTTTTATAATTATTTAGAAGTTATTTTGATTGTTTACTTACAGTTTTTGTGCCTTAATTTCACTTGATAGAATATATAATTTACCTAAAATTCAGGTATTTATCGCTGTCATTCAGACGAACGAGGTACGAGTAAGGAAGAATTTTATATTTATATGTTAGATTCTTCGGTCATCCTTCCCTCTGAATGACAAGCATTTTAATTTTTATAAAAATAGATTATTGTATTAATTCAAAATCTAAGTGTTTTCGTTCTAAATCTGTTTTTTTAACTTTAACTATTACCTCATCTCCCAGTTGTAATACTTTCTTTGTAGACTGACCCACTAAAGCATATTGTTTTTCTTCGTAAATATAATAATCATCTTTAATATCTCTTATACGTACCATACCTTCACATTTATTTTCGATGATCTCAACATAAATTCCCCACTCTGTAACACCCGAAATAACGCCTTTGAATTCTTGATCTTGATGATCTTGCATGTATTTAACCTGCATATATTTAATAGATGATCGCTCTGCTTTAGCTGCCATCATTTCTCTTTCTGAGGAATGTTGACATTTTTCTTCATATAATGCTGATTGAGGTGATTTTCCACCATCTAAATAATGTTGTAATAAACGATGTGTCATTACATCAGGATAACGACGAATAGGTGAAGTAAAATGACTGTAATAATCAAAAGCCAATCCGTAATGACCAATATTATCTGTAGTATAAATTGCTTTACTCATAGAACGAATAGCTAATGTTTCTATCATATTAGCTTCTCCCTTACCATGTACATCGCTTAATAATTTATTTAATGAATCTGATGTTGTTTCTCTAGTTTGTGTATTAATTTTATAGCCAAATTTACTAATGATCTGTTGTAAATTGGCTAACTTTTCAATATCAGGTTCGTCATGAATTCTATAGATAAATGTATTTTTAGTTGGGGTACCGTTTTTATTTTTACCGATAAACTCAGCTACTTTTCTATTAGCTAATAGCATAAATTCTTCAATTAATTTATTGGCATCTTTAGATTCTTTAAAAAAGACTCCTGTAGGAATGTGATTTTCATCTAAATTAAATTTTACTTCCACTCTATCGAAAGTGATTGCACCTTGTTGTAAACGGTTTTTTCTTAGTTTTTTTGCTAACTCGTCTAATTTTAGAGTAGCATCTATAATTTCTTTATTTACTTCATAACTTTTTCCTGTTAAAGAAATATCTAAAGGTATAGTATTTTGTTTTGTTTCAATAATATGTTGTGCTTCTTCATAGGCAAATCTTTGATCTGAATAGGTTACGGTTCGACCAAACCATTGATTGATAATTTGTGTTTTATCATTCATTTCAAATACTGCTGAAAAAGTCAATTTTTCTTCATTGGGTCTTAAAGAGCATACGCCATTTGATAACACTTCAGGTAGCATTGGTACTACTCTGTCTACTAAATATACAGATGTTGCTCTATTATAAGCTTCTTCATCTAGAATAGTGTCTGGTTGGAGATAATGAGAAACATCAGCTATATGAATTCCTATTTCATAATTACCATTTTTTAATGGTTTAAAAGATAAGGCATCATCAAAATCTTTAGCATCTTTAGGATCAATTGTAAAGGTAGTTGTAGTACGCATATCTCTACGTTTAGCAATTTCATCCTTCGTAATTTCTATAGGTAAATTTTCTGCATCTTTTTCAATTGTTGCTTCAAATTTATAGGGTAATCCGTATTCTAATAATATAGAGTGTATTTCTGTATTATGTTCACCGGGTTTCCCTAATACGGTAACAATTTTACCAAAAGGATTTTTAGAATTATCCGGCCAATCAGTAATTTTTGCAAGTACTTTATCACCATCTTTTGCATCATTAATTTTATTCTGAGAGATAAAAATATCAGCATACATTTTAGGGTTATCCGGTATTACAAATCCAAAATTCTTATTCATTTGTAATACACCGACAAACTCAGTTTTAGCTCTTTTTAATACTTCAATTACTTCACCTTCATATCTATCATTATTTCGTCTTCTATATACATATACTTTAACAGTATCACCATCTAAACCTCTATTTAAATTTATAGTTGGTATAAAAGCGTCGCGTTCTAGATCATCAGTAACAAAATAGGCATTTTTATTAGAAGTAACATCTAATATACCAATATGATAATGCTCATTTTGAATAATTTTATACTTTCCTTGTGAAGTTTCTTCAATCCGTTTTTTATGTTTTAACTCTTCTAATTTTTTAATAATTTGTTGTTTACCATTGGTATCATTGATGTTAATTTTAGAAGCAATTTGTTTATAATTAAATGATTGTTGTGAATTTTTATTTAAAGTTTTTAAAATATTAGCAGATAAATCTTTAACTATACTACCCTTTTTTTTTCGTTGGTATCTCTTTTTTGGCATGAAGCAATTTAATTATTTTTATTGTTTATAAAAGTACTAATAATTAAAACTGTATGAACTCGTTTAAACTTTTTCTATTTCCTAAAAAATGGCTGAAATTTGCCCATATTTTGTTTACTCACTTCCTTTTTATTTATTTTTAAAAGAGTTCGTGATGTGCTATGCAGTTCTTTTCTTGTATGTAGCGATGCTATACCTTTCAAAAAGTGCCTTATCTGAACAAATTCTATCTCATTTTCGGTTAAAAACAAAAAGTTTAAACGAGTTCTATAATAAAAAAGCCTCAATTAAAATCGAGGCTTAATATTTTTTTAATAATAGAATTATTCTCTCTATTCTAAAACTATTTTCTGTTCTGTCGTTCCTCTTGATGTTACTATACGTAATACATATATACCTCTTGGTAATTTAGAAACATTTAATGTATTTTCACTTAATATCACTTGTACTTTTTTACCGGTAATATCAACTAAAGAAAAACTTTTTAACTCAACATTTCTTTTTAATTCAATATTAATCCTATCAATACTTGGATTAGGATATACTAAAACATTATCTTCTAATACAAATTCTGCTTCTTCAGTAATATCAGAAGAAAGTCCGGTAACTTTTCTAATTCTATTATTACCTCTATCAACTATAAATAAATCTCCTTTTTTATTAAAGGCTAATCCGGTTGGATTGGCTAATTGTGCGTTTGTAGCTAACTCTCCATCACCTGAAAAACCAGCTTCACCTGTTCCTGCTATAGTGCTTATTATACCTGTAGATGCGTTTATTTTTCTTACTTTATTATTACCTCTATCAACAAAAAATAAATTATCTTGTTTATCTACAGCTAATCCTATAGGGTTTGCTAATTCTGCAAATTTTGCTAAAACACCATCTTTAGTAAAACCTCTTTCTCCTGTTCCTGCTACTGTAGTTATAATTCCTGTAGATAAATTTACCTTTCTAATACGTTCATTTCCAGAATCAGCAATATATAAATTTCCTTTACTATCTAAAGCTAATCCGGTTGGGTTTGCCAATTTAGCAATAGTAGCAGCACCTTCATCACCTGAATATCCTGTTTCTTTTGTTCCTGCAATTATAGTAACAATACCAGTAGAAAAATCTACTTTATTTACTCTACTATCACCATTATTAGAAATGTATAAATTTCCTTTATTATCAAACACTACATTAAAAGGTCCTCCTAAAGAAGCATCAATATTTGGAAATTCTGTTTCAGATTTTTTACCAACCAACGTTATTGAACTACCTGTATCTAAATTAACTTTTCTAATACGAAGGTTAGCAAGATCAGCTATAAATAAATTATTGTAATTATCAAAAGTTAATCCTGTTGGGGTTTTAAGTTCACTAATTTGTTTTTTATCTGCAGTTCCTACAACTGTAGTAATAATACCAGATTTAGAATCAATTCTTCTAATACTATTATTATAAGTATCTGCAATAAATATATTATCAGACTTATCAAAAGTAAGATTAAAAGGTAAATTTAACTGTGCAGTTGTTGCTAATCCACCATCTCCTGAAAAACCAGAAGAACCGTCACCGGCAATTGTCGTAATTGTTTGACTTTGAACTAAATAAGTACAAAATATAAACAATAATAAAGTGTAATTTTTTTTCATAACATTAGGGAGTTTAAATTTCTTAATTATTTGTTTAGAGAGCTAAATTACATTAATTTAGATAAATATTGTTAAAAAAAATGTAACTATTTTCAAGTTCTATCGTCTTTCATAGAAAGTTACTGTATTAAAATGAAAGTTTTTATAAAAATTCTTATTGCTTTTCTTTTCTTATTTTTTATAGGAATATATATTACTTATAAAAATATTAATAATACATTTAAAAAAGTAGAAAAAGTAACTTTGGTTTATTATTCTTCAAATACTGTATTAGATAAAACTTTTCAAGTTATCTAATTTCTTTTTTTATTAACATTTAATATAATAAATATTATATATTTTAATAAATTTTAAAAATAATGATGTATATAATATACTGTTAATAGTTACTATAAAAAGTGTATTATTTATTTTGTTTTTAAGTTCTTAATAAATGATAAACAACTTATAAGTAGATTTTAATTTGCTAAATAATTTGATAGTCAGAAAATTAGCAATTTTAATTAATAGATTGTTAATAACGGTTATTAACTATATTTTTAATAAATTTTATAGATTTTTAGTTGAAAACACTCCTCTTTTATGTTTATAATTTTAAAGAAAATAACTATAATTTTTTTAGGAAAATAGAATTTATATTTTCTTTATCCTTTTTTAAGAATTACACAATTCTTTTTATAAATAATAATCATAAAATATAAACATTTGTAGGTAAATGTTAATCTATTAATTTTTAAATCATTAACAGATTTAATTAACAAATAAGAATTATTTTGTTAATAGTGATAGTTAAGTAGTAAATTTGAAAAAAATATTTAAAATGAATATAGCTATAGGTAATGATCATGCAGGTACTGAATATAAATTTCAAATTGAAAAACATCTTCAAAATAAAGGAATTACCGTATTAAATTTTGGTACAAATTCAAGTGATAGTGTCGATTATCCTGATTTTATACATCCTGTAGCTGATGCTGTTGAAAAAGGAGAAGCTACTTTTGGAATCATTATTTGCGGTAGTGGTAATGGTGCACAGATGACTGCTAATAAACATCAAGACATTAGAGCTGCTTTATGTTGGAATAATGAATTGGTTGCATTAGCCAAACAACATAATAATGCAAATATTTTAAGTATTCCGGCACGTTTTGTTTCAATACACCAAGCTATAAGTTTTGTAGATATTTTTTTAAAAACGGAGTTTGAAGGTGGACGTCATCAGAATAGAGTTGAAAAAATAACCGTTAAATATTGTTAAGTTTTGACCTGGCTTGTTAAAAAATTTAATGAAATAAGCTTAAATGAGCTTTATGATATTTTACAGTTACGGATTAATGTTTTTATAGTAGAACAAAATTGCCCTTATCCTGAATTAGATAATAAAGATAAAAAAGCATTTCACCTTTTTAGTAAAGATAAAAACGCCAACATAATTGCTTATACTAGGATTTTTAAACCTGGCGATTATTATAAAGAAGTAGCTTTTGGTAGAGTGGTGGTACATAAAGATTTCCGTAATCAAAAATTAGGATATAAATTAATAGAACAAACCATTAATAAGATAGAACAATTATTTGGTAATACTCCAATAAAAATAGGAGCACAAACCTATCTTAAGGAGTTTTATGAGTCTTTTGATTTTCAACAAGTAGGAAAAGAATATATTGAAGATGGTATACCTCATATTTATATGATAAAAGCAGCTAATGAACAATCCTAAAGTCAAGATAAAAGAAATAAAAAACTTGTCTAATGATTGGTACACTCTAGATAAAGTAAATTTTGATTATCAATTAAAAAATGGCAATTGGCAAAATCAGAATAGAGAATGTTATAATAGAGGAAATGGTGCAGCAATATTATTATACAATACAATAAAAAAAACAGTAATTCTTACCAAACAATTCAGAATGCCAACATATTTAAATGGTAATGACAGTGGTATGATGATTGAGGTTTGTGCAGGTTTATTGGATGGCGATGACCCTGTAACTTGTATTAAAAAGGAGGTAGAAGAAGAAACAGGTTATAAAATTGATAATCCTAAAAAAATATTTGAAATATATACTTCACCCGGTGCAGTTACTGAAATAATACATTATTTTATTGCAGAATATTCTGACAAAATGAAAATAAATGATGGTGGCGGATTAGCAACAGAATCTGAAGAAATTGAAGTGTTGGAAATAGATTTAAACAAAGCTCTGTCAATGATAGCAGATGGAAATATTAAGGATGCTAAAACAATTATATTATTACAATATGTTAGAATACAAGGGTTGATGTAACGGTTTGTGTATGGTTTCGTTGCGTGAAAATCCGTGAAACAATGGATTATAGCTATTGTAAGTTGTCGTTTTTTATTTCAGTCGTTTTTTAATATCCATTCTTTGATGTAGAACTCTCACTATTTCTACAATTCCATTATTAACTTTTCTATAAAATATTAAGTGTGATTTTATTTTGGTCACTCTATAATTTTTTCGAGTTTGTTCAGCGGATTTTCCAGCCATAAAATTGTCTGTAACAAATTCAATTTCGCCAATTATTAAGTCGTAATATCTGTCTGCTTGTTCTTTAGACCACTTATGTAGAGTGTAAACCCAAATATCATTCAAATCGTTAATTGCCTGTTTACTTATTCGATATTTGTTTTTACTCATAAGTGTTGGCGATGTAATTCTTCTAAGTGTTTTTTAGAGTCAAAGTTTTCAATAAACCCACTTTGTTCTCCGATTTCAAGAGCTTTAATTAATTCCCTTTCCTTTTTTTCTTCTCGTTCCAACAATCTTAATGCAGAACGAATTACTTCACTTACAGAATTATATCTTCCAGATTTTACTTCCCCTTTGATAAACTCCTCAAAATGATTTCCTATTGATATTGATGTGTTTTTCCCCATTTTGACTATAATTTATTCAAATATACCAAATCTTGGTAACGCAGCCAAATTACATACAACAGCTCGTATATGTTTAGTACATATACTCATTACAGATAGGAACCCGAAAAATTGGGTTTAATGATTTGGAAATTATCGGTTAATCTATTTTCGAATTCATCATTTATCCAAATTTGATTATCAAGGAAATCAATCACTTTAGCTCT
>JAKISU010000111.1 GCA_021648445.1 Flavobacteriaceae bacterium | reverse complement strand
AGTAAAGTGGTGGCCATCTTGTTGATGCCCGTAAGAACAAGATGGAAAATTGAAAGAACCCGACCAGAACCGTTTCCTGACCAACTGAATCTAGGGTTCAACTAAAAAAAACGGGGGATGGCTAATTAATAATTTAAATATTGTTGTTCAATTCTTTTATTTATATTAGCCGTCTAATTAGGAGTTTTCTAGATATAATAAATTTTTCTTTTGATTAGGCATAGTTAGTTGATAAACAATGCCATAATTTTTTTTGAATGATAGAGAAACTATCATTTGACGTTTAATAAATTAAATTAATATTAATCGTTATTAAATTTAGAGTTTAGAGTCTTTCATGGTAGTTTATTGACTAACTTTTTTCTGTTTCATTACTAAACGAAACAGCTAAGTTCTAGTCTAGTTATAACAGTATTAACTAAAATAGTGATATGACTCTAAAAATAATAAAGGAATTATCCCTGCAAGGTCTGAAACCTTGACAGAATATCCAACAAGTATCAATCATTGTTTGGCTTAGAGTTTCGTCGAAATTATATACTAGAACTTAGCTAATGAAACTAATATATTAGCAATAAAAAAGGATGGGCTTTTATTCAGCTAATAATTCATCTAATAGTTTTCTTACCTTATCATTATTCCAATCGGTCGGTCCAAATTCGGACAAAGCTACTTTAGCTTGTTTGTCTAGTATGAATGTAGCCGGAATACTTCTTGTATTGATCTCTTGAGGGGCATTTGACAACATATTGTAGGTTGGTAAATTATAGTTATGATTTGAATAAAATTTCTCGACTTTAGACTTATTATCAGAAGTAATAAATATAAACTCAATTTTATCTTTATAATCATCATACAATGATTGAATTGAAGGCATTTCAGCTCTACACGGAGGACACCATGTTGCCCAATAATTAATAAAAACTACTTTTTCGTTTAATTCACTTAAATTTATATCGGTAGCATTAACTATCCCTCTTAACAGAAAATCTGTATTAATGTCTGCTCTATTTTCAATGGTTTCAGCTTTCGGTGGTAAAATCAATGTTTTAATATAGGTAACCCCTTGGGTTAATTTAGCTCTTGTATTTAACCCATAAGGTGTAAAAAGGAAAATAAAAAAGCCTAAAAATAATATGTTTCCTAATACTTTTTTATTGAACTTCATCTGTTTTTAATATTTTACTTTTAGTTGTATAACAACAAATAATCTTACAAAAATAGTCAAAAAAAAGGTGCAGCAATTATGCTGCACCTTAACTATCTCAACTACCAATAAATTATCTAGTAACTGTTCCAGTAGGGAAGGAAGTATTATCAAAAGTTAAATCATTCACTGCCGGAGCTATATCATTACCCGCCGTACCTTTTAAAGGTTTTAATAAAAATGGATTCGGCGAATTATCTGGTGAAGGCTCAATTGAAATCACCACTTCTTTACCTCTAATATCTATCGGGAATGTAAACCCTGTAGGTTCATTGTTCAATAAATCCTCTCCTGGTATTGGTGGTCCCGAATTTTCTGTACCACTAAAAGAATCTGTTGCTCCTGCATTATCGTCTGCAACATCAAATGCTGTAAATGTACCCGTTGATAATGGTCCTGTTCCATCAACAACTACCCAGCCTTCATATTTCCAACCGGCTTCTAATGTTGGCAATATCAAACCAGCAGTAGGTGGGTCACCCGGCATACCAAACCAAATTCCGTTTTCATCATTATTATTGTTAACCCCACCTGTTTCATCAGTAGGTGAACGCAAGAAAAAATTTCCTGATGGCGTAGTTGTTGTAAAATCACCAACAGTTGCAATAGATACTGTAGCACTGTTACCAGAAAAATCTCCTTCAACTAATTTTGTATCTGATGGAGTGTCAGCAGCTGTACCAGTTTCACCAGAAGGTTCTATAGTCAATACAAAACTAGTTGCAGCATTTAATTGAACTGTGTCTATAGCAAAATTTTGGCCAGAAGTAATATCAGTAAAAGTACCTGTACTTACTGGAGTCCCATTAACGATGACCCATCCCTCATAAACAAAATCTGAACCTAAGTCTTCTAGTCCACTAATATTAAGCGTTATGTTTTTTGTAGAAGACCCGTTGTTGTCATCATCATCAGAACATGATGTGAAAAATAATCCGAAAGCTACTAGAGCTAAAAATAAAATCTTTTTTATCATAAAATATTGTTTTTTGTTTGCTTAAAAGTAAAAACAAAATCTAAAGAAATTTTCAAGTATATTTTTTTGATGAAAAAAGACTGCTATGCTAAAAGAGTCAAGAGTCAAGATTTAATGTAACTAACTGACAGGCTTTTTTAACTAAACCACTCCTGGACTTCCAATCCATAGGTTTGGTTGGCAGACTAAAAGTCTGCTTCGTGAAATCACGGTAATCAACTCATGACAATAGAGTGCACAAATAGATCTGAGTAATCTTCGAGAGAAAATCCGTGTGATCCCGATAGTCCCGATAGCTATCGGGATTGGGAGTGAAATTCACTAAAACACATAGTTTTAACTACATTTGAGACCAATGTAGGAGTCTCTTATAAAAATTAAATGAAAAGCAGGCTATAAGCCGGATTCTGTTTTCGCCAAAGCGAATCCTTATCATTTATCTATGTTATATATTACTATATAACTTTAGCTGTTTACCCCTTAGAATCGGACGAGTAGCCCTCTCCCATCCCGAGCAATCGGGATCGAGACTCTAATATACGTAACATTTCACCTTGTAGAGTTTACCTGATTTCACTACAGCCGAACTGTACTTGCTTTCTGTTGCACTTGTCCTCTCTACCAAAGGCAGATGACGGATGTTATCCGCTACAATACTCTGTGGTGTCCGGACTTTCCTATTTACTCCGAACTTGGTTCGGGGTCTGTCAAACATTGTAACAATATTTAGGCAGATGCTGAAACAAGTTCAGCATAAATTGATAAGGCACCTGCTTGATTGCAAAAATAGTTCAAATTAATATATAAAGATGTTTTTAAATAAAAAATCCCACCCTCAGTAAAGAGAGTGGGAAAATTGCTATGAAAAAGAAATATTACTGCATTTAAACTCAGTAATACAATATTATAACGGTGTTGATATTTATTTATTGTTATCCAAATAAAATAATTTAGAATTATTTTAGATTAAACTATAACTTATTAAATATAAGCAATATACGTATAAAAAAAGATGTTAAATTTGAAGAATAAAAAAACCCACCCTAAAAATAGAGTGGGAAAATTGCTATGAAAAAGAAAAAGTGTTGAATGAATTAAATCATTACAACGGTACAAATATATAAAAAATTTATTAATACCGATGTTAAATTTATAGATTTTAAAAAATTCATTATCATTTAATGTGAGATTTATAAAAACATATCTTTCACTTTTTCAAAAAAAGATTTATCAGAATTTGAAGGGTTTGGTTTAAAATGTTCATCATCTTTCATTTGTTCAAAAAAGATTTTTTGATCTTTAGATAATTCTTTTGGTGTCCATAAATTAATATGTACTAACAAATCTCCTTTACCATAACCATCTAAATTCGGTAAGCCTTTTCCACGTAAACGTAATATTTTACCTGATTGAGTTCCTGCATCTATTTTTACTCTAACTTTACCTGTTAATGTATCAATTTCTTTACCAACACCTAAAATAGCTTCAGGAAAACTTATATACATATCATAATGTAAATTATTTCCTTCTCGTTTCAGTTTATTATGAGGTTCTTCTTGAATTACTACTAATAAATCACCCGAAATACTATTACCCGGTGCTTCATTACCTTTACCTGAAACCTTTAACTGAACACTATCTACTACACCGGCAGGAATTTTAATAGTGACTTTCTCTTCTTTAGTTATTAAACCCTGTGCATTTGCTCCACTAGGTCTATTATCAATCATTTCACCAGCACCATGACAGGTAGGGCAAGTTGTAGCTGTTTGCATACGTCCTAAAATAGTATTCGTAATTCTGGTAACCTGACCTTGCCCATTACATGCTGTACATGTTTTATAAGTAACGCCTTCTGCTTTTACCAAACGCTTCACCATTACCTTCTTCTCAACACCATTTAATATTTCCTCTAGTGTTAATTTTACTCTAATACGAAGGTTGTTTCCTTTTACGCGAGCTCTACCTTGACTACCACCAAAACCTGAGAAACCACCTCCACCAAAAATATCGCCAAACTGACTAAAGATATCTTCCATATTCATACCTCCGGCACTAAAACCACCAGCACCTCCACCTTCAAAAGCAGCATGACCAAATTGATCATAACGTGCTTTCTTATCAGAATTATTCAATACTTCATATGCTTCTGCAGCTTTTTTAAATTCTTCTTCAGCCGTTTTATCATCCGGATTCTTATCAGGATGATATTTAATAGCTTTTTTACGATATGCTTTTTTTATTTCAGCAACAGTAGCATTCTTATCAACACCTAATATTTTGTAATAGTCTTCTTTCACACTTTTAAAATTTATTGACCAATAATAACTTTTGGAAAACGAATAATTCTATCACCTAATTTGTATCCTTTTTCAATGATATCAATAATTTTTCCTTTTAATTTATCAGAAGGTGCAGGAATTTGAGTAATTGCTTCATGAATTTCAGCATCAAAAACATCACCTTGTTTTATCTCTATCTGAGAAAGCCCTTGTTGTGTAAGTATAGACTTAAATTTATTATTGATAAGCTCCATCCCTTTCAATACATTTCTATCTTTTACTTTTTTAATTTCAGCTAAGCCTCTATCAAAATCATCTAAAATTGGCAATAAAACTGTCATTAATTCTTGATTGGCAGTTTTAAAAAGCTCTACCCTTTCTTTAGATGTTCTTTTTTTATAATTTTCAAACTCCGCAAACAAGCGTAAATATTTATCCTTTTCTTGCTGTAATAATTCTTCAGCAGTAGGTTCTACAACTACTTCTTCTATTTTTTCTTCAACAACACCTTGTTCTATGTCTTCTATATCTTCTTTCTTTGTGTTTTCCTTTTTACTCATATTTACTGAATATTTTATTTCCTATTTTAAATAGCAAAAGTGCTGCCAACTTAATACTAGTGCCAAAATGACACCTTTCTTGATTTACGATTGTAGATTTATGATTGTAGATTTATGAGTTACGAATTATTATAGCAAATATCTTATAATACTTTAAAATTTAACAGGAATGGATCAATAAAAAACAAAGCCCAAATGGAAGGAATCGTTAATTTAAAAATTGTAACTCTAAAATCAGTTTACTCTTATTATTTTAGCTCCAATAGCTTGCAAACGTTCATCAATCTTTTCATAACCCCTATCTATTTGCTCTATATTATGTATAGTTGATGTCCCATCAGCAGAAAGTGCAGCAATCAATAAAGAAATACCTGCTCTGATATCTGGTGAGGTCATAGTGGTCGCTTTTAATTGTGATTGAAAATCATGACCTATAACTGTAGCTCTATGTGGATCACATAAAATAATTTTAGCACCCATATCAATTAATTTATCTACAAAAAATAAACGACTTTCAAACATTTTTTGATGTATCAGAACACTCCCTCTAGCCTGTGAAGCAACTACTAAAATAATACTCAATAGATCTGGAGTAAAACCCGGCCATGGTGCATCTGCAATGGTCAGGATAGAACCATCAATATAACTTTGAATTTCATATCCGTCTTTATGTTCTGGAATATGAATATCATTTCCTTTTCGTTCTACTGTGATTCCTAATTTTCTAAATACATTTGGAATCTGTCCTAAATTATCCCAACTTACATTTTTAATGGTCAATTCACTTCTAGTCATTGCTGCCAATCCAATCCAACTACCAATTTCAACCATATCTGGCAACATCGTGTGTTCGGTTCCTTTTAAAGAATCAACACCTTCAATATGCAACATATTAGAACCAATACCTGTAATATTTGCGTCCATTCTATTGAGCATTTTGCATAACTGTTGTAAATAAGGTTCACAGGCAGCATTATAAATAGTTGTTTTTCCTTCAGCCAATACAGCTGCCATTACAATATTAGCTGTACCAGTTACTGAAGCTTCATCAAGTAGCATAAATGTTCCTTTAAGCCTATTAGCTTCTACACCATAAAAATGGTCATCTTTATTATAACGAAACTTAGCTCCAAGGTTTATAAATCCTTCAAAATGGGTATCTAAACGTCTTCTTCCTATTTTATCACCTCCTGGTTTTGGAATATATCCTTTACCAAAACGTGATAGTAACGGACCAACAATCATAATAGAACCTCTAAGCCCTTTCCCTTCTTCTTTAAACTGTGGGGATTCTAAATATTTAAGATTGACATTGTCTGCTTGAAATGTATAAGATCCCTTTCCATTCTTTCGAGCTTTTACGCCTAAATTTTCTAAAAGGTTAATGAGTTTATTTACATCAAGGATGTCGGGTATATTAGAAATGGTAACTTTTTCAGGAGTTAATAAAACAGCACATAATATTTGCAGTGCTTCATTTTTTGCTCCTTGTGGAGTAATTTCCCCTTTTAGTTGGTGACCTCCTTCAATTTTAAATGTAGCCATATAGTTGGTTGAAATTGATATACTTATCGCCTTCTATAGTTTTTATTTGATTTACTGCCCTTATTATTTTTATGTTTATTACTGCTACCGGTATGTTTACCGCTTGGCTTCTTCCGTAATAAATTCTTAATTTCTGATAATGTTTCATCTTCAGAAGTAAGGCTTATTTTACCATCAGAAAGTTCTACTAAATGTTTAAAAATGACATCATCTTCAACTGTATCTTTATTCCAATTTAAATAACATTTTTTCATATGATTGGCAATAGTATACAGCAATGCATCTTTAAGTTCGCCTTCTTCCCATGTCAATGCGGTATCAATCATTATTTGAATATTATTACCATAGAACTTATATTTTGAAGCTGATTTAGGGTATCCTAATTTATCAGGTTTTGCTGTCAGTTCTTCTTTTGATGGTTGAGGGTAAGGGGAATCTGCATCTAATTCAAAATCAGACATAATAAATAACTGATCCCACAATTTATGTTTAAAATCTGGTACATCACGTAAATGGGGTTGTAAATTACCCATCACATCTACAATAGCACTTGCCATTTTATTGCGCTCTTCTTTAGTTTCTAATTTTATACAATGATTCACTAATTTCTGTAAGTGCCTACCATATTCCGGTATAATTAAATGTTCTCTTTCTGAATTGTTCTCTAAATCAAACTCCATCATAAATTTATTTATAAATATTTGTTTGGCAAAGAAACAATTATATTATGTAAAACATAATTGTTTAGCCTAAAATTTTAAGTTTTGCAAACTGAAGTAATAATTTTTTTGTTCCTACAGAATTAAATTTTATCTCAGCTTTTTTATTTGAACCTGTTCCTTCTAGTTTTACAACTTCTCCTTTTCCGAATTTGGCATGCTCAACTACATTACCAATAACTATATTACTGTCAAAAAGGTTAGTATTTACACTTGTTACTTTTTTTAGATTTTTTGGAGTACTTATTTGTATTGTCTTAGGCTTAGACTTGTACGTGTTTTTAGTACTCGGTTTTTTAAAACGTATTCTATCTTGAGGCACAGTACCAAAAATATCTTCATTGATAAATTTATTAATTTGTGGCGAAACTTTGGGCGCCAAATGTTCAATAAATTTTTCATCAATTTCTTCTAAAAATCTACTAGGTTCACAATCAATTAATTTTCCCCAACGATATCGAGAATAGGCGTAAGTTAAATAGGCTTGTTTTTCAGCTCTGGTCAAAGCAACATAGAACAATCGTCGCTCTTCTTCTAGTTCACTACGTGTACTCATACTCATTGCAGAAGGAAATAAATTTTCTTCTAAACCAACAATATAAACATATTGAAACTCTAAACCTTTTGCTAAATGGATGGTCATTAAAGAAACACTATCCTTATCATTACTTTTTTCATTATCTAGATCAGTTGCTAAGGCAACGTCTTCTAAAAAAAAGGCTAGTGAAGCATCTTCTTCTTTTACTTTTTGTTCTTCAATAAAATCTTTTATTCCGTTGAGAAGCTCTTGAACATTTTCAACTCTACTAATAGCTTCTGGTGCAGCATCTTTTTCTAACTCTTTAATTACCTGAGTTTTCTTTATCACATGATCTGCAACTTCAAAAGCATTTTTTGTTTGTGCTTCAATTTGAAAGCTCTTGATCATCATTACAAAATCATGTAACTTACTTTTTGTGCCAGCATTTAATTTTAAGTCAATTTTATCAAGATTCTCTAATACTTCAAAAATTGATTTTTTATAATGATTCGCTGCAACCGTCAACTTTTCGACAGTAGTCTGACCGATACCTCTTGCAGGATAATTGATCACTCTTTTTAATGCTTCTTCATCATTAGAATTTATCAACAAGCGCAAATAAGACAATACATCTTTTATTTCTTTGCGTTGATAGAATGACAAACCTCCATAAATTCTATAGGAAATATCTTTTTTTCGAAAAGCGTCTTCTATGGCTCTTGATTGTGCATTGGTTCTATATAAAACAGCAAATTCATTATTTTTTAATTGCAAATTCATTTTATTATCAAAAATTGAATTTGCGACAAAACGCCCTTCCTCTCCATCAGACAGGGTACGCATTATTTTTACCTTTTCTCCACTAATATTGTCTGTCCAAATTTCTTTATCAAGTTTTGTTTTATTTTTTTCAATAACACTATTAGCTGCTTGTACTATATTACTTGTTGAACGATAATTCTGTTCTAATTTAAAGGTTTTTACTTCGTCATAATCTCTTTGGAAATTAAGTATATTTTGGATATTTGCACCTCTAAATGCATAGATACTTTGTGAATCATCACCTACCACACAAATATTTTGAAACCTGTCAGCCAATGCTCTAACAATTAAATATTGTGAATGATTGGTATCTTGATACTCATCGACTAAAATATATCTAAACCTGTCTTGATATTTTGCCAATACTTCCGGAAAACGTGTCAACAACTCATTGGTTCTCAATAATAGATCATCAAAATCCATTGCTCCGGCTTTAAAACAACGCTCTACATATTGACGATATATCTCTCCTACTTTAGGGCGACTAGCCATTTTATCAGCTTCAATCAAATCAGAATTACTATAATATGCTTTTACAGTAATTAAACTATTCTTAAAAGATGAAATACGACTCAAAACCTGTTTGGGCTTATATCTATCTTTATCTAATTGCATTTCTTTAATGATTGAGGTTAGCAATCGTACAGAATCTTGCGTGTCGTAAATTGTAAAGTTTGAAGGATAGCCCAATTTATTTGCTTCTGAACGTAGAATTCTGGCAAATACTGAATGAAAAGTACCCATCCATAAATTTTTAGCTTCGCTTTCACCAACCATTTGAGCAATTCTCTTTTTCATTTCGCGAGCTGCTTTATTGGTAAAAGTCAATGCTAAAATGCTAAAAGCATCAACACCTTGATTCATTAAATGAGCTATGCGATAAGTTAAAACTCTGGTTTTACCTGAGCCGGCACCCGCAATAATAAGCATAGGTCCGTCTTTATGTAAAACGGCCTTTTTTTGAACTTCATTTAATTGGTCTAGGTAATTATTCACTAACAAGTTTTTAGAATTTCAAAAATACAATGCTTGTTGTATTGAAACAATAAATTTGTTTGATTTTTTTACACACACACAAAATTCCTCAATTTGAGGAGCCTCTTTTAAATATTAATTATATTATTACCTTAAATCCGCAAGTGTTCTCTACTACAAAGCCAAACTGCACGCCATTGTTGAGAATGCTCAAAAAAACTTACTCACCATAACGAATGATATGTCTGCATTACGCCTACGCGACAATCTGGCTCGTTCGCTAAAAACAACCATGGGCTGTTTTCTTAACGCTCCGCCCTGCTACGTCAACACTAGCATACATTTTGGCTTTTTTTCACTATTTTTTTATTTTTTTAGGAGTTCAAGATGTGCTTCGCAGTTCGCGACGAAAACACTTGCGGATTTAAGGTATTAGACTAATTATCTTCTTTTACTATTATTTTTTATTAAAAGTATAACTAAAACCAACCATGATCATTGAGGTTGTCATTTTATAAGATACCTCACTACCCGGTATGGCTCCATAAGGAGGGTTATTTGGAATATTAGCAGGGTTTAATATTTGACCTTTTGTTGCGTCTCCGCTAGATCCATAATGGTAAACAGCATCTAAAGATAGGTTTTCACCGGCTTCATAACTAAAACCAAATTGGAATGCATTTTTAATAATTGCTGTAGCCGGAATCGAGAAAAATGCTAATTCTTCAGTAATAGGATTTGAACTATAGGTATAACCAATACGTAATGGCATTTTATCAATACCTTTATATTGTAACCCTGCTGATAATATGGATATGTTTTCCCATCCAAAACCAGCAACAGAAGGCAAATTATTACTGTCAAATGTCCATCCACTGGCTTCAAAACCATCGGTATTTTCATAATTAACCATTCTATAATCTAATGCGATATCAACATCTCCAACTGAATATCCTAAACCAAAATGATAAAATTGAAGGATAATCCATATTGAAACTATTTGTTCCGGGTGATCCATCTGGATAAGTATTATCAAAATCTAGATCGCCAAAAGATTGCCCTGTCTTATCAGGGCAAACGCATCTAAAACTATTTTGATTTTCTCGAATTTATCCTTATAAATTGTTGTAATTCGGAACTTTGATTTGTTGTTTTTCATATTTATTTTTCGTATATTATATTGATAATCAATATTT
>JAKISU010000110.1 GCA_021648445.1 Flavobacteriaceae bacterium | reverse complement strand
TTTATAGCAGATAAGATACAAAAACCTTTGCATTTACCCAAGAAATAATCAATAAAAAATAAGACTATCTAACTGAAATTCAATTATATAAAATGATTTTTTTAGAAAATCAGCAAGCCCTAATTATAGTTTCTTTTTTTAACAAAATATAAGTGAAAAAGAATTACGAAGTACATCACCAACTCCTTTAAAAAAATAAAAAGGGAAGTGAGTAAACAAGTTATATGACTAGTGTCGTGTCACACCTCAAATGACGCACCAAATCTTGTTCTTTTTCGTTTTTACTCATCATAAAAAAACTCGCGTAGCTACGGCTATGTTTATTTTTTATCATTTTTCAAAATTAAAAAAATAACTGCGACTTACCCACCATTTGAGGCATGACACGACACTAGTTTTATGATTAAATTGGTATAAGTTAATCCAGATGACACTATCTGTGAATATTTGTTAAGGAAAAAATAAAATTATAGTCACTCTTTAAGTTGCATAAGAAGGTTCTTTTGTCTTTAATTTCCTTTCTCTAAGTTCTTTTTGCATTTGCTTTACAGTAAGAGTACTCCCATCATGACTCCATCCGGGTTGACCAAATATATACATAAATTTATGATACCAGTTCTTAGACTTTTTAATATCATTCCAAATATCTTTGTATTCATGGGTTAATATTACCCAAGGATTGTATGAGTCTGGCGCATGTGTTACGCCATATTGTATTTCTATATCATCACCTAATTCTTTCCAAGTTCCGAAAATTTTATCAAAAAAATTGAGAAACCCACCATGATTTTTGTCCATATATTCTATGTTTTTAGCATGATGTACTTGGTGCATCGTATGCGTATTGAATATTTTTTCAATAAAACCCATTTTAGGAATATATTTAGAATGCAACTGAAATTGCCACAGTGCCTCAATACCTAAACAAACTACTAACATTTCCGGTGAAAACCCTAATGCAGGTATCCACATATAAAAAAATGGTTTGTATAAAATAGTAAACCATCCATTACGTACTGCTGTTCCTAAATTATAATTATCTGAAGAGTGATGTACTATATGTGCAGCCCATAAAGCTCTTACCATATGATTTTGTCTATGAAACCAATAATAAGTAAAATCATCCAATAATTGACAAGCTAGCCAAATATACCAAGCATACCCAAAAGATTCCCAACCCATAATATTAGTACGAATTCCATCTACCACAGGATTAAATAATTCATACACAAAACTAAAAATTACAATTGCTGAAACAGTTTTAATGAGTGGTGCTATTATTGCTGACCCAACACCCATAAACAAGCTGGAACCTAAATCGTTCCATTTATATAAATCTTTACGACCATGAGTTTTGCTATAGGTAAGTTCTAGTAAAATCAATACTAAGAACATAGGCGCTCCATAGACTAAGGGGTTGGTAAAATCCATGTAATAATTTTTGGTTTATTTTAGTTCGGCAATTTAGCAATAATTTTTAAAAATATTATAATTATATATATAGTAAAAATTAAGTAACTTTAAATCTCATTTTACTCATTCATTTATGATAACAAATCGCCTCCTTAATAACATCATTATTATTTTAGTATTTAGTATTTTATTAATTGCTTGTAAATCAGAACCTGATAACAATAGTCATAACAGTAATACGATCGATCTTCAATTCGAAGAAACCAATATCACAAAATTACAAGCAGGTTATAAAAATAAAGATTATACAATTACACAAGTAGTA
Organism: Flavobacteriaceae bacterium; assembly: GCA_021648445.1. GTDB lineage: Bacteria > Bacteroidota > Bacteroidia > Flavobacteriales > Flavobacteriaceae > Aureibaculum. Next base: position 9,115 of record JAKISU010000110.1, on the reverse strand, counting down.
CAAAGTTATTTAGACCGTATTGAAACTCTTGACTATAAAGGCCCACAGCTAAACTCAATAATTCAGGTAAATCCTGATGCTATTGCAATAGCTAGGCAATTAGATATAGAATTAAAAGAGGGTAAGTCAAGAGGAGCTTTACACGGTATTCCGGTAATCATAAAAGATAATATAGACACACATGACGCTATGTTTACTACTGCCGGATCAAGAGCTTTAGAAGGTTCAAAACCTCTTCAAGATAGTCATGTTGCTAAGCAATTAAAGGCAGCTGGCGCTATTATTATTGCAAAAGCTAATTTAAGTGAATGGGCAAATTTTAGAGGAGAAATGTCTTCTAGTGGCTGGAGTGGTATTAACGGACAAACAAAAAATCCGTATATATTAGATAGAAACCCTTGCGGTTCAAGTTCAGGTTCCGGGGCTGCTGTTTCTGCAGGATTTTCTATTATAGCTATTGGTACAGAAACTAACGGATCTATTATGTGTCCTGCAAATGCTAATGGTGTTGTTGGTATTAAACCTACTGTAGGCTTGATTAGTAGATCTGGTATTATACCTATTTCATTTACACAAGATACGGCCGGACCTATGGCTAGAACTCTAACAGATGCGGCTATTTGTTTAGGCGTTTTAACAGGAATTGACTCTACAGATACTAAGACATTGACCAATGCCAGTAATATTCATAAAGACTATACTCAATTTTTAAAAGCTGATGGTTTAAAAGGCAAACGGATTGGACTATACTCTAGACCTCTAGGAAATAACTTTAAAGTAGATACCCTTTTTCAACAAGCTGTAGCCTATATAAAAGATCAAGGCGCTGAAGTCATTGAAATTGATCGAATAGGAGAAAACAACGTAGGTAGATTATCTTTTCAGGTAATGTTATACGAATATAAAGATGGCTTGAATAACTATTTTAAATCATTAGGTCCTGATGCAAAAATTAAAAATCTAGAAGAGTTAATTGCTTTTAATAAAAAAGATTCCATTGAAATGGAATTTTACAATCAACGTTATTTAGAAATGGCATTGGAAAAAGAAAGTTTAGACTCAGAAGATTATAAAACTACCTTGACCGATATGTTAAAAGGAGCACGCGAAAATGGTATGGATCTCGTAATGAACAAGCATAACTTAGATGTCATTATATCACCTACCGGTGGACCGGCATGGAAAACCGATCATCTTAATGGCGATTCATTCGGATTAGGGAGTTCTTCACCTGCTGCAAGATCAGGATACCCCAATATTACCATTCCCATGGGATTTGTGGATGAATTACCAGTTGGTATTTCATTTTTTGGTAGAGCTTGGAGCGAACCTCTATTATTAGAAATTGCCTATGCTTACGAACAAGGTACAAAACATAGAAAAGCACCTAAATTTTTAAAACATTAATCATGGAAGTAGTCAATATCAATCAAAAATTTTCACTTTTTAATGAGCATTGGAGTCCTAAAATTATTGGACAGTTAAACGGACAAGATGTAAAACTGGCAAAAGTAAAAGGTGAGTTTGTTTGGCACGATCATAAAAATGAAGATGAATTATTCTATATTATAAAAGGAACTCTAAAAATTGAGTTTAGAGATAAGATAGTAACATTAAACGAAGGTGAAATGCTAATTATCCCAAAAGGCGTAGAACACAAGCCTATTGCTGATGAAGAAGTTTGGGTACTGCTCTTTGAACCTTCAAATATTAAACATACTGGCGAAGTTAAGCATGAGTTAACTAAAGAAAGGTATGGGAAGATTTGATTTTTTGTTACTCTCTATTTAAGAGATCATTACTCAACGATACTATCAATCAAAATTTCTAAAATATCGATAGCTGCTTTGGCTATTTTAGTACCCGGTCCAAAAACGCCAATTACTCCGGCATCAAATAAAAATTGATAATCTTGTGGAGGAATTACACCACCGGCAATGACCATAATGTCTTCTCTACCATACTTTTTGAGCTCTTCTAAAACTTGAGGTACTAAGGTTTTATGACCAGCCGCCAATGAAGAAACACCTAAAATATGTACATCATTCTCTACTGCTTGTTTAGCAGCTTCTTTTGGGGTTTGAAATAAAGGACCAATATCAACATCAAAACCTAGATCAGCAAAACTGGTAGCTACTACTTTAGCACCACGATCATGACCATCTTGTCCCATTTTTACAACCATAATACGTGGATGACGCCCTTCTAACTCAGCAAACTTATCTGCTAACTCAGTAGCTTTTTTAAAAGTTTTATCTTCCTTTATTTCTCTACTATACACGCCTGTAATTGAATTTATGGTAGCTCTATAACGCCCGAAAACGGTTTCTAATGCATCAGAAATTTCGCCCAATGTCGCACGTTCTCGAGCTGCTTGTATTGCCAAATCTAATAAATTTCCATCACCCAACTTAGCACAGTCAGATAAATCCTTTAATGTTTCTTTTACTTTATCGGTATTTCTATCTGCTTTAAGTTGCGTTAATCGTTTAATTTGAGATTCACGAACGGCATCGTTATCAACTTCTAAAATATGTAATGGGTCTTCTTCTTTGAGTTGATATCTATTAACTCCTATGATAGTATCTTGCCCACTATCAATTCTTGCTTGCTTTATCGCAGCTGCTTCTTCAATGCGCATTTTTGGGATGCCTTGTTCGATAGCTTTCGTCATTCCACCCAATTCTTCAACTTCTTGAATTAACGTCCATGCTTTATTAGCAATATCATCAGTCAATTGCTCTACATAATAAGAACCAGCCCAAGGATCAACTGTTTTGGTGATCTTAGTTTCTTCTTGAATATATATTTGTGTATTTCGAGCAATACGTGCTGAAAAATCGGTAGGTAATGCAACGGCTTCATCTAAGGCATTGGTATGTAAACTTTGTGTACCACCAAATGCAGCAGCCATAGCTTCAATAGTTGTACGTGCCACATTATTAAACGGATCTTGCGCTGTTAAACTCCAACCACTGGTTTGACTATGTGTACGTAATGCCAATGATTTTTCGTTTTTAGGATTGAACTGTTTTACAATTTTAGCCCATAACATTCTACCGGCACGTAGTTTAGCAATCTCTTGAAAATGATGCATTCCTATTCCCCAAAAGAAAGACAATCGTGGTGCAAAACTATCAATATCCATTCCTGCCTCTATACCTGTTCTGATATATTCTAATCCGTCAGCCAGCGTATATGCTAATTCAATTTCTGGAGTAGCACCTGCTTCTTGCATATGGTAACCTGAAATAGAAATAGAATTGAATTTAGGCATCTTCTTACTTGTATACTTAAAGATATCTGCCACTATTTTCATAGATGCTAAAGGTGGATAGATATAAGTATTACGCACCATAAACTCTTTGAGAATATCATTTTGAATAGTACCCGATAATTCTTCAACAGATACACCTTGCTCTTCTGCAGCTACAATATAAAATGCCAGAATGGGCAAAACTGCTCCATTCATAGTCATAGATACTGACATTTTTTCTAACGGAATTTGGTCGAACAATATTTTCATATCTTCTACAGAATCAATAGCAACACCTGCTTTACCAACATCTCCTTGAACACGTTCGTGATCAGAATCATAACCGCGATGTGTAGCAAGGTCAAAAGCTACAGAAAGTCCTTTTTGACCTGCTTCTAAATTCCTTCTATAAAATGCATTGCTTTCTTCTGCAGTTGAAAATCCTGCATATTGACGAATTGTCCAAGGACGTCGGACGTACATTGTAGCATATGGTCCACGCAAATATGGCGAAATGCCGGCTACAAAATTTTGATGATTGTAGCTCTTGGCTCTTGGCTCTTCGTTTTTGGATTTTAAATTTATATGTTGGATATCTTTTCTTGGCATTTATTCTTTTCCTAATCGTTCTTGTTCAAATTTTTCAGCCAAGCGTTTCGGTATGATTGGTTTTATGAGCGTTTTTCTAGGCTTCATTTTTACAAAAGGATACAGCTCTAACTCATCTTTCATTTTATCATTAGCATTAGGATGCTTATTTGTTCCTAAAAGCACTTCATCTTCGTTATCAAAGTCCGTTTGTTCTTTTTGTGCACTTTCTTTTATTTTACGTTGAATTGTTCCTTCTTGTAATTGTTTTAAAAAACCACCTGATTTTTCTATTTCCTTAAAAATAGTCAATGCTTTTTCTGCAATTTGTTTGGTTAAGGTTTCAATATAATAAGACCCATCTGCAAAATGAGAAGCTTTCTTAAAATAACTCTCCTCTTGTAGAATCAATAATTGATTCCGTGCAATACGTTCACCAAATTCATTTTTTTTATGATAAATACTATCATAAGCTATATTTGAAATAGTATCTGCTCCTCCCAAGATTGCGCTCATACATTCGGTTGTAGTACGCAACATATTTATATTATAATCATATAGTGTTTTATTACGTAAGCTAGGTGTTATAAAAATGTGTGATTCTCCCGAAGCCTCGGGACTAAGATTATATTCGTCTAATAAGGTCTGCCATAAAACTCTGAAGGCTCTTAGTTTTGCTATTTCGAAAAAGTAATTGCTGCCTACTGAAAAATGGAATTGAAAAGATCCTTCGACTGCGCTCAGGGTAACATTTGAGTTTTTTAAGTAATTTAAATACTCGTTTGCATGCGCTAATGCATAAGCCACCTGCTGCACAGTAGTTGCTCCTGCATTTTGATAGATTGAAGCATCAACGGACAATATTGTTGTATTTTCAGTTGCTTTATTTAATATATTATCTAAAATTTGATGGTCTTCTTTTTGATTATAGAACCAATTTCCTGTTTTGGCAAGGTTTCCGATAGGGTCAATGTTTAAATAAATATCATATTGAGGAGTTTTATTGATAAGGTCTAATAAAAACTTTTCTGATAAGAAATTTAACTTGAAATGGATTTCAACAGATTGCTTCGTTTCACTCACAATGACATTCCTTAACAACATATCTACATCAAAAGGTTCATTAGCTTCAAACTGAATAGCAGTCGCACCACGCTTTAAAGCATCTTTAGCTAAAAAGTTGGCTGTTTTTTCATCTGAAACAAAAATAGATTGACAAATAGCAACATTATTTTTATGAGATGTAAGAGACAGCTGCTCAACTTCATCGTGATGGTAAAATGGTTTTACTTCAATACCATCATTGGTTTTCCACAGTAGAGTATCATTATAATCTGCTCCTTTTAAATCAACTTGAATTTTTTGTTTCCATTGTTTTGCAGATACCTGGTTAAATTCGTTAAATAGAGAATCTTTCATAGACTATTTTTTAACAGAATCAAATTCAATAATATAAATATCTTCATCCTTTCTTTTCATTTTGTATTCTTCTCTGGCAAATCTTTCTAAAGAATCCGGATCTTTTAAATTTTTTATGATCTTTTTATCATGTTTCATTTCCTTTTCATAATAATCATTTGATTTTTCTAATTTATCAATTTCTTTATCTAACTCGCGATGATTGATATAAGAATTTTCATCGAAAAATACCATCCAAATCAAAAAAAGTAATAGAATAAGTACATATCTATTACTTAAAAATTTAACTACTTTATTTTCTCTAAATTGCTTAAAAGTCATGTCCTGTTTTTATAACTTTTCAGTGATTATAGTTCGTACAATATCTACAGCTACAGTATTATATTTATTATTTGGTATAATGATATCTGCATATTCTTTCATAGGTTCAATAAACTGTTCATGCATAGGTTTTAAAGTTTCTTGATAACGTTTTAACACCTCATTCATATCTCTTCCACGATCTTGAATATCTCTTCGTAATCTTCTAATTAAACGTTCATCCGAATCAGCATGAACAAAAACCTTAATATCTAATAGATCACGTAATTTTTCTTTTGAAAAAATTAATATTCCTTCTACAATCAATACTTTACTGGGGTGTGTTTTGACTGTATCTTTTGTTCTATTATGGGCTGCAAATGAGTATACCGGTTGTTCAATTGTATTACCTTGTTTAAGCTCTTTTAAATGTTGCTCTAGCAACTTAAAATCAATAGCTCTTGGATGATCAAAATTAATTTTGGTACGTTCTTCGTATCTTAAATTATAAGTAGCTTTATAATAAGAATCTTGTGAGATTACTGTTACATCTTCATTGGGCAATTCATTAATAATTTGATTTACAACAGTAGTTTTTCCGCTTCCTGTTCCTCCGGCAATACCTATAATTAGCATGATTTTTTTTTAGAATTTACGATGCAAAGTTAATGAAATACTAATCAAATTATTTTTTGATATTAGAAACTTCTTCGACAGTAATTATTTTATCATTTTTATTTCCCCAACTATTAGTAATATAGTTCATAACATCTGCAATTTCTTGGTTCGATAATCCCATTGAAGCCATAAATCCGTTGTATTTTTTTCCATTAACTGAAATTTCGCCAGACATGCCAAATTTAATACCTCTAATACTCTTTGTTTGTTTTTCCATTAAGAAATCTGAACTTGCTAAAGGTGGAAATACTCCACTCATACCTTTGCCAGAAGGTAAATGACAAGTGACACAAAAATCTGTATAAATTTCATTGCCTCTTTTAATACTTTCTTTTAATGTATCGTCTTGTAATGTCATGTTTTGGTAATTTTCAGTTGAGCTTTTATTAAAAAATAGTATGAAAACTAAAGTTAAGTAGCTAATTAAAAATATTTTCATGTGTTTATCCCGAGTACTCGGGATTGTTTTTTAACGGTTCCCGAAGCCTCGGGACTGTTCGCTATTAATTATTTTTATTTGGTAACAAAAATTTTAACATGCTCGTTTTATGTGTTTATGTTTATTGTTTCGGAATAATTTTAACAATGCCTACATTTTCTATACCTACATAAATATAACCGTCAGGTGCTTGTATTACACTTCTTACCCGTCCCATTCCTTCTAATAATTTTTCCCTTTTTATAACTTGATTATTTTTAAGTATTAATCTTTCAAGATATTGAAATTTTAAAGAACCCACTAATAAATCTCCTTTCCATGTGGGATATTTATCTGAAGATACAATTGCAAATCCACTAGGCGCTATTGATGGTGTCCAATAAAACAGGGGTTGCTCCATATTTGGCAATGATGTATGATCGGTAAATGATGTTCCGCTATAATTAATGCCATAACTAATTTTAGGCCAACCGTAGTTTTTACCTTTTTTAATGATATTAATTTCGTCTCCACCTTTTGGACCATGTTCGTGTGTCCAAATTTTCCCTGTTAAAGGATGCTTTGTCATGCCTTGCGGATTTCTATGTCCATAACTATAAATTGCAGGTTTTGCATTAGGCTTATGGATGAAAGGATTGTCTTTTGGAATACTTCCATCATCATTAATTCTATAAATTTTTCCATTATCGCGATTAATATCTTGAGGGTTTTCGTCACGATTGCCTCTGTCTCCTACAGAAAAATATAAGTAACCATCATTGTCGAACTCTAAACGAGAACCAAAATGTTGTCCTTTTTTAGTGTTAGGACTGGCTTTATAAAGTAATTGATTTTCAACTAATTGATTGCCTTTTAATTTAGCTCTCATTATTGCTGTATTGCCTCCATTGCCTTCTCCTTGAGCAGATGCATAAGAAAAATAGAGCCAACCATTAGTTTTATAATCCGGATGCAATTCAATATCTAAAAAACCACCTTGACCACGAACATAAATTTCTGGCAAACCTTCAATACTAGTTTTTTTGCCATCTTTAAAATGAATAAGTTTTCCGGATTTTTCTGTAATTAAAATACTCTCATCTGGCAAAAAAACCATTCCCCAAGGAATATCTAAATCTGGAACCACAATTTCAGTAGTGTAATTAATAGTTTTTGGGTCTTCAGCTTTTACAATTGTTTTAGATTGTTGCGAGCATGATGAAAACGAAACTAAAACTAATGCTGAAAAAGTGATGAGTTGCTTCATAGTATCTGTTTTAAAAAGTTAAACCTAGATTATGTAATAGAAAATCTATTACATCTTGAAACAGCTTTAAAATATAACACTAGGTTAAGTTTTCTAATTTAACCATAGCCCTTCGACTCAGCTCAGGATAAACTGCTATGCTGAAATTAATAAATCTTCATATTTTATTGCTGTTTCAACCTTCATCACGAATCTTTATTACATAATCTGGGTTAAAGTTATACATATTTATTTAGAACGTATAATTAAGATTAATTCCTGTATAATAATTTACTGGAAGTCCAGGATAATAATATCTTGGAGCATTGCCACCAAAACCTCTAGCATTTATTAAGATTTGTGAAGCATAAACTTCATCAAAAATATTATTTAATCCAAAAAACACATTAAGTTTCATTTTTTGATTGATAGCTAATTTATAACCAATTTTTATATTTATTACGTTGTAACTATCAGAATATAAGCTGTTACTATCTGTAATAGGCATGCTTCCAACGTATTGAAAATTAATGTTTCCGTAAATACCAATACGTGAATCAACATCAATTCCAGCATTAAAAACATCTGATGGAACTCCTGTTAAATCGTTTCCTGAGAAATTGTCAGTATCATCAATAAATTCTTTAAACGCAAAATTATTTAATGTATAATTTATAAAACTACTTATAGATAAAGCTTCTTTTTCTAACCATTGGTAATTAAGCTCTAGCTCTAAACCATCATGTTGTGTTTTTCCAGCATTTATACCAATAAATTGATCATTAGCAGTTCTTCTTGAAACCAAAAGATTACGAATATTTAAACGATAGATTGCTAAATTGAATTGTAAACGATTTTGTATAATTGAACCTCGTGTTCCTATTTCAAAATTCCAACCTGTTTCTGGTTTTAGGTTTGTATTTATTTGTCCATCAGGCAATAAAGTTTCACCAAGTGTGACAGGAGAGAAGCCATGACTTATATTTGAGTATAGACTTATGTTGCTTGTTAATTTGTGTAAAACACCAATTTTTGGAGATGCTATTCCTTTAAATTTAAAAGTACCTGATTGGTCAGGATTATTTATATACTCAAACCATTTAGCTTTTCGGGAGTCAAAAATTCCATCACCTAAATTATCGTATTAATTGATTAATAATCAGTTATTTATATGTTATTAGTTTGGTGTTTTGAATACTATTTAGTATCT
>JAKISU010000109.1 GCA_021648445.1 Flavobacteriaceae bacterium | reverse complement strand
AAAATAGCCCTAAACCTATTGAAAAAGGACACCTCCGCTAAAATAGGAGTCAAGAGCAGAAGGCTCAAAGCAGCATGGAGCAACCAATACCTCTTGAAAATACTCAATTTATGATGCGTTTGCCCTGTGTAAGACCCTTATTGGTATTTTTTACTTTACCATTAACAATAGTAACTTTAGGCTTATTCCTCTTTGTAATAAATGCCATAATCATACTATTGGCAGATAAATTAATTGATGGATTTTATGTAGATGGATTTCTATACGCACTACTATTTAGTTTGTTGCTATCATTTTTCCAATCTATATTGTATTCCTTTTTAAAAGGCAAAAAGTAAAAGTGTTCATAAGTTATTTAATCGAAAAGAATTCGCCTATCCCGAATGCTCGGGATGCCTCGGGGTTTCCGATTTACCTCTCCTTGGGAGAGGTCGGGACTGCTTTTCGCAGTTCCGGGTGAGGTAAAATACAATCCCGACCGTTCGGGACAAGAATTTTTTTATTCAGAATAGAAAAACTAATAAATAACGAAGGAGACTTTGCTTTTTTATAATTGATTTCAGGAAAATTTTTATTAATTTTGCGCCCCTTTACGGATTAAGATAAAAGTTTAAGCTAAGAGAAATATATTGAAATGAATATTACTAAAGAAAATATAGACACGTTAAATGCGATAGTGAAAATTGATGTTACTCAAGAAGATTATCAAAGTAAGGTAACCGAAATTTTACAAGATTATCGTAAAAAAGCAAATATTCCAGGTTTTAGAAAAGGACATGTACCTATGAGCTTAATCAAAAAGCAATATGCTAAACCTGTAATGATTGATGAGGTAAATAAACTACTACAAGAGTCATTAAGCAAATTTTTAATTGAAGAAAAATTAGATATTTTAGGGAATCCATTGCCAAAAGCACAAGAAGGTTTTTCTTGGGATGCTGAGGCTTTTTCTTTCGAATTTGAAGTAGGTTTAGCACCCGAATTTGAAGTAAACCTACAGCCTAAAAAAGCAATTACACAATATAAAATAGTTGCTGATAAAAAAATGTTAGATGATCAAACAATTAATATGCAAGAGAGATATGGTAAAATAATCTCTCAAACTGAAGTAGTTGAAAATTCTAATATTACAGGAACTTTTTTTAATGAGGGAAAAGAGATTGATAAAAAATCAACTTTTAAATTAGATAAAATTAAAGGTAAAGCAACTATAAAAATGTTTGTTGGTGCGAAAGTAGGTGATGTAATTATCTTAAAAACAAAAGGTTTATTTACTGATGATCATTTATTGCAAAATCATTTAGGGGTTTCACAAGATGATGCTCACGGATTGAATATTGAAGTACAATTTACTGTCGAAGAAGTTTCTTATACTGAACCAGCTGAATTAAATCAGGAATTGTTTGATAAATTATTTGGTAAAGATGCTGTAAAAACGGAAAAAGAATTCAGAGCGCAATTAAAAGAAGATGCCGAAAAACAATTCGAACAACAATCCGACCAACATTTATTAAATGCTGTTACAGAAAGTCTAATCGAAAATACAAAATTCGATCTGCCGGCTGAATTCTTACAAAAATGGTTAGCCGTTGCAGGTGAAGAACCTTTAACAGACGAAGCTGCTGCTGCTGAATATAACCGTTCTGAAAAAGGGCTACGTTATCAATTAATTGAAGGTAAAATAAGTAAGGATAATAACTTGCAAGTTACTTTTGATGAATTAAAAGAATTTTCCAAAGGATTTATCAAAAGTCAAATGGCTCAATATGGTAATCCGAATCCTGAAGAGAAAGAATTAGATGAGATTGCAACTAGAATACTAAGCAATCAAGAAGAAGCAAAACGCTTATCAGAACAATTAATGAGCCAAAAATTATTGACCTTCTTTAAAGAAAACGTAAAACTAAAAACCAAAGAGGTTTCGTTTGACGATTTTGTAAAAGAAGTGTATAAGTAAGCGAAGTGAAACGCAATACTGAACTCGTTTCAGTATCTCAATGTCATTTTGACTTGTCACAAATGTGAAGGAAAAATCTCATACTCTATTAGACTCTTCCTCACTCGTACCTTTTTTATCTGAATGACAGCAGAATGTCACCCTGCGCATTTACCAAAGTGCAAAAAAGTATATTTTGTACCAAAGGTAGCAAGCAAAGCTTGTCGAAGGGTCTCTTAAAAAAATAATAAAGCCCGAAATCTTAATTTCGGGCTTTATTTATTAAGTCATATTTATTATTAAAATTTTAACAAGTGTTAATTCTGGCACTACTATATAATTAGTAATTTGTTAGTATATTTACCGTCTTAATAGATTTAAAACAATAAAATGGATTACGGAAAAGAATTTGAAAAATTCGCTATAAAAGATCAAGGTATCAATAGTTTATATTATAATGAAATTATCAGCAGTATGAACCCCATGGGTTTAACACCTAATATTATTGAAGAACGCAAAATGAATATTGCAATATTCGATGTGTTTTCAAGATTAATGATGGATCGCATTATCTTTTTAGGCACAGCTATAAACGATCAAGTAGCTAATATTGTACAAGCACAATTGTTATTTTTAGAAAGTGTAGATGCTTCAAAAGATATTTCAATATATATCAATTCGCCCGGTGGAGGTGTATATGCCGGATTAGGTATGTATGATACTATGCAGTTTATCAAACCAGATGTAGCTACTATTTGTACAGGTATGGCTGCTTCTATGGCAGCAGTTTTGATGTGTGCAGGCGAAAAAGGAAAACGTTCAGCTTTGCCCCATTCTCGTATTATGATTCATCAACCAATGGGTGGAGCGCAAGGGCAAGCTTCTGATATAGAAATTACTGCTCGCGAAATTTTAAAGTTAAAAGATGAATTGTATGAGATCATTGCAAAACATTCCGGTCAAACTATTAAAAAAGTTCATGATGATTCTGATAGAGATTACTGGATGAAGGCTGACGAAGCTAAAAAATACGGTATGATCGATGAAATTTTAACCAGAGATAAATAATAAAAGGCTTTATTCAAAGTTTTAACAATATCTTTTGTTATAAGTTGTATAAAAATCCAAAGAAAAGAAAATGGCAAAGAAAGAAGAATTAGAATGTTCGTTTTGCGGACGTAAAAAGTCAGAGACCAATTTATTGATAGCTGGTTTAGATGCTCATATTTGTGATAAATGTATTGAGCAAGCGCATGGTATTGTCTTAGATGAAATTACAGAAACTGAGGCAAACGGACTTTCGGCTGAGTTAGCTTTAAAAAAACCTTTAAAAATTAAAAATTTCTTAGACGAATATATTATAGGTCAACATCAAGCTAAAAAAGTAATGGCAGTTGCTGTTTATAATCATTATAAACGCTTATTGCAAAAGCCTTCAAAAGATAGTGATGATATTGAGATTGAAAAAAGTAATATCATGCTAGTGGGAGAAACAGGTACAGGTAAAACATTGATAGCAAAAACAATCGCTAGAATGTTAAATGTTCCTTTTGCGATTGTTGATGCTACTGTATTGACCGAAGCAGGTTATGTTGGTGAAGATGTAGAAACTATTTTAACACGTTTATTACAAGCAGCCGATTATAATGTTCAAAAAGCTGAAAAAGGTATTGTTTTTATTGATGAGGTTGATAAAATAGCACGGAAAAGTGATAATCCTTCTATTACTCGTGATGTTTCCGGAGAAGGAGTACAACAGGCATTGTTGAAATTGTTGGAAGGTACAATAGTAAATGTTCCACCAAAAGGAGGTAGAAAACACCCCGATCAGAAATTTGTAGAGGTAGATACAAAAAATATTTTATTTATTGCCGGAGGTGCTTTTGATGGTATTGACAGAGTTATAAGTAAACGGTTAAATATGCAAGCGGTTGGTTATAGTGCTTCAATGAATGAAAATAGAGTTGATGAGGACAATTTATTACAATATATAGTGCCAAAAGATCTAAAAGACTTCGGGTTGATACCTGAAATTATTGGACGTTTACCGGTATTGACTTATATGAATCCATTAGATGCAGCTACACTTAGAGCCATTTTAACAGAGCCTAAAAATGCCATCATCAAACAATACGAAAAACTGTTTGAAATGGACGATATTGATTTTTCGATAGATGAAAAGGCGCTAGAATATATAGTAGACAAAGCTGTTGAATATAAATTAGGTGCTCGTGGTTTACGTTCATTATGTGAAGCAGTATTGACCGATGCTATGTTTGAATTACCAAGTTCAGATGAAAAAACATTGAAAGTAACCAAAAAATATGCTGAGAACAAGCTTACCCAATCTACATTAAGTAAGCTCAAAGCGGTATCGTAACTTCAAAGAGACCTGACAGGTTTCCAAAACCTGTCTAAAATATGGAATCTTTAGAATACGGGAAATATTATCATATTTATAATCGTGGAATAAATGGTGAATCTATTTTTCTTACAAAAGATAATTATCAACATTTTTTAAAATTATATGATAAATATATTGAACCTATTGCAGAAACTTATGCTTAGTGTTTAATGAAAAATCATTTTCATTTTTTAGTTAGAATAAAAGAAGAGGAGAAAATAAGTGTTGAGATTAAAAATCTCGAAAGATTAATTTCACAAAAATTTTCTAATTTATTCAATGCATATAGTAAGGCATTTAATAAGAGGGAAAATCGACATGGTGCTTTATTTGAAAGACCTTTTAGAAGAAAGTGTGTAATTAATGATAATTATTTTAAAAAATTAATTATTTATATTCACATGAATCCTGTTCATCATAATTTTGTTGAACAATGTTTTGATTATCCTTGGAGTTCCTATTTGTCAATTATTTCAGATAAGCCATCTAGGTTAAAACAGGGCGATGTTTTAGGGTATTTTGATGATAAAGCAAATTTTATTTTTGTACATCAACAAAAAAATGATAATTTAGAATTTAATTGGTAAAAGAGACTAAACAAACAAAATGATCACCAGAAACACCATTGACAAAGTTTTTGAAACAGCACGTGTTGAAGAAGTTATTGGTGATTTTGTACAATTAAAAAAAGCAGGGAGTAACTTTAAAGGATTGAGTCCTTTTGCTGATGAAAAAACACCCTCTTTTATGGTGTCACCTGTCAAGCAGATCTGGAAAGATTTTAGTACAGGTAAAGGCGGAAATGCCATTTCATTTTTAATGGAGCATGAGCATTATTCTTATCCTGAAGCGATTCGTTATTTAGCTAAAAAATACAATATAGAAGTTGAAGAAACTGAGCAGTCTGATGAACAAAAACAACAGGCAAATGAACGCGAAAGTATGTATTTGGTTTCTGAATTTGCGCGTAATTATTTCCATGATATCTTACTAAATTCTGAAAAAGGGAAAGCCATAGGTTTATCTTATTTTAAAGAACGTGGCTTTACGGATGAAACCATTAAAAAATTCGAATTAGGTTATGCTTTAGATCAATGGAGAGCCTTTACGGATGAAGCACTTAAAAAAAGCTATCAATTAGAATTTTTAGAGAAAACAGGACTTACTATTGTTAAAGAAGACAAACAGTTTGACCGATTTAAAGGTAGGGTTGTTTTCCCTATCCATAGTATGGCTGGGCGCGTATTGGGATTTGGAGGTAGAATTTTAACCAGCGACAAGAAGACAGCAAAATATGTAAATTCTCCTGAGAGTGACATTTACCATAAAAGTAAAGCCCTTTACGGAATATATCATGCTAAAAAAGCGATTGCAAAGGAAGATAATTGCTATTTGGTTGAAGGCTATACTGATGTTATTTCTTTTCATCAAACCGGAATTGAAAATGTAGTAGCTTCTTCGGGTACAGCATTAACACCAGACCAAATACGATTGATCAATAGGTTGACACCAAATATTACGGTGTTATTTGACGGTGATGCGGCGGGTATCAGAGCTTCACTTCGTGGTATTGACCTTATTTTAGAACAAGGCATGAATGTGAAGGTGGTTACTTTTCCTGAAGGAGAAGATCCCGATAGCTTTGCAAAACAAAACTCACTAGAAACATTACAAGAATACTTAGCCGAAAATTCGCAAGATTTTATTCAATTTAAGGTTTCATTATTGATGAATGAAACGCAAAATGATCCTGTAAAAAAAGCAGGATTAATTCGCGATATTGTAGCGACTATTTCTAAGATACCAAATAATATTCAGCGTGAGGTCTATGTACAAGAATGTGCCAAGGTCATGGAGATTTCTGAAAAAGTATTATTCAGCGAATTGGCACAGCTTTCAAAAAAAGAAATGCGCGATGCAGCTAAGCGTCAGGTTCAAGGTCAGCAGCCTTCTTTTGAAGTGGTTAAAAACCAACCACAATTAGAAAAGGTAAATCAGTTAGATAGATTAGAAAAAAAATTGATTGAGATATTGCTGTTATATGGTAATATAGAAGTTGATTTTGTAGATTTTATAGAAGTGGAAGACGAAGAAGGTAATATAAAAATCGAAAAAGAGAATTATCAAAATACAGTTGCCAAAGAAGTTTATTTACACCTGCAAGACGATGAAATAGAGTTTAGTAATGAAACGTTTAAAAAGATCTATTATGATGTGATACATCAATTAAACCAAAATGAACATATTGATACAGATAACTTTATCAATCATGAAGATATTGAGTTAGGTAAAGTAGTAACCGATATTTTAATGGATGATGAAAAATACACATTGAGTGACTGGGCGCGTAAAGAAATTTATGTAAAGGCGAAAGATAAACATTTACCTAAATTGGTGATGGATGCTATTTTAAATCTGCGTAGAATTCTCATTGAGCATAAAATAAAGGAACTACTAAACGAATCGTTAAACAAAGAAGAAATAGAAGGAGAAGTAAAAGAGGAAAAAGAAAATAACCAAGCTATGTTAGAAATGGTAGTTAATTATACGTCGCTTAAAAAATTGTTGTATGAAAAGTTAAATAGGGTGGTTTAGACATTCCCGAAGTCTTGGGATCACGAATTTTCACGAAATCACTCCTAACTCTTTTTGGCTAGTGAATTTTAACTAATTTCTTCAAGTAAATTAAAAAATTCTTTTAAACTAATTATTAAAATAGTTACAAATACTTGAAAGTGTAGAGATAGAAATATTAGTCTTTCCTTGCTCTATTCTTGCTAAATGAATACCTGTATCTACATAAAAATCATCTAAAGTTATAGCAGTATCCTCTCGTATTTGTTTGATGCAGAGGGCCATTTTTTTTAATAATATTCCGTCTTTGATATGTGCCATAATCTAAGCACAAATTCAATAATTTTATTAAAAATAAAATGACATATATGTATTATAAGATAATTTACTATATAAAGAGAAACTAATAAGGTGGAATGATAGATACATGAATAAAATGAAAAACGCCCCAAATTATAAACTTTCAAAACTGTATAAAGATCAAAAAGAATATGATGCTTTAGGCAATAAAGAAGATTCTAAATTCAACATTAACGAAGAAGATTTTAAATTAGAGTTTTATAAATTGAGATTATTTTTAACACTAAATATTTTAAATGATATTAAAGAGGTTAAAATAGATTATACCGAAAAGCAGTTAAAAAATGCTGTTTCAATTGATATTAATTCAGAAGGAGCAATTTTTATTGAAAATAAATTGCAAAATAGAAAACAACTGGAAGTATTTATTTAGCCTATGTTAAAAAATATAAAAATAACTCACTTATAGTTTTAAAATCAGAAAGAGATTTGATGTATAGGATCTATCTTGAAATACAAGATTTAATTATAAACTCTGTTAATAAGCTAAGAAATTATATGTCAGTTAAAAAGTATGATAGAAACTATCTAGAGTTAAATTTTGAAGAGAAAAAGAATCTAGATTTTTTATATCCTATTAATTTACTAGAAGGTTTTAATAAAAATGAAGGTTAGCAAATTTTACTTTTGATAAATGTTAGTGATTTGCCTACTTGGTTATTTTTATCATTTTCGAGATATATAATACTAGGAAGTTTTTTACTCAAAATAATTCATCATCATCATAAACAGCCCCATTCCGTATCGTGATATTCAATATATAAAGGATCATTACCGCACCAAGAGCATCTGTTTTTAGTCATAGTTAAAGTAATATTTAGTTAATAATTTTAACAGTTTTTTTATAGATCACATTTCTGTCTTTTAAATAATCTATAATATAATTGAAACACCTTTTGTGTTTACCTATCAGTTCGGGTGGAAAAACACCTTTTTCGTTAAATAAGCCACTTAAAAAAAGGTTAGCAGCAGCAGTTGCTGTATAGCCTGTAGATCTTGCCATAGATGAGGTATTGGTTTCCTTACAGTATTCATCATACAGATTATAGGTTATCTTTTCTTTTTTTCCGTTACTATTTTCACCTATAACAGTTACTTTCATAACTGTCATTTCTTCTTCACCTTCTTCTAGTTTCCATTCGTTAAATAATATTTTACTGGTAAAATCTAAAGGTGAAATGTCAGTCTCATTTACGATAATTTTTTCCTCACTAAAAAATCCACTTTCTTTTAAAACTTTAATATATTCAACATGTCCGGGATATCGTAACGTTTTTTCTTTCATATTTGGTATGTGTGGCATGGTATGGATAATTGATCGTAATCCATCAGAATTAAAAGACTCTAATGTACCAACATTTTCAAATTCTACATACTCACAATCGGTCAATGCTTCTCGAATTACAAGTTTTCCATTTTCAATATAACGTGCAGGGCGTGTATATTCTTCAATAACATCTATAGGAGAAAAGGGTGCTTTATAATTAAAAGGCCATTTTTTAGTTTTAGGTAAACCTCCAACTAAACAGTCAAAATCTGTAAGTTTTAGCTTCTCATTATAGTAGCCCAGAATAAAATTACCCATTCCCGGAGCTACACCACAATCAACAATTGCAGTTACATTATTTTCTTTTGCTAATTTATCGAGATCAAGTGAATTTTCCGGAAAGAAAGAGATATCAATTACATTTTTTTTAGCCAGAATGATTGTTTTTAGTGTTTCAAACCCTAAAAATCCCGGTACCGCACAAATAACAAGATCAAAAGGAGCAATTGTTTTTTGCAATGTAATTTTATCGGTTACATCAAGTAATTTGGTATTTAAGGTTTCGCATTTTGCTTTAATTTTATCTAAGGTATTTTGATTGAAATCGGTTACAGTAACAGTATGGTTTTTAGCCAGATCAATTGCTATGGCACTACCAACCATACCTGCACCTAATACAATTATATTACTCATTTTTAAAATTATTTCAGACTTTAATTACTAAGACCCAAGATTAGAAAATTTTAATTTTGTAATCAAATGTAATGATTATTTTTATTGTTGTAAATAGGGTAATTATAGTTGAGGAAAAACAAATAAAGATAATTTAACAGAGTTATACGATACGTTCACAGAATAAAATTTTCTACAAGTAAAGACTGTTACATCTTTGGGCTTTGAAATCGAAACCCATATTAAAATGAAACATTTTTTATCTTTTTTTATCTTATTTATACTCATTAGTGTGTCTGCCTTTGCACAAAAAATACAAATAAAAGGTGTTGTGATCGACGCTGTAACACAAGAGAAAGTCCCTTTTGCAACCATAGCAATTTATAACCAAAATGAATTGGTTGATGGAATGTCCGCCAACAAAGACGGTATTTTTCAACTAAAGACAACTAAAGAATTAACACATCTTGAAGTTAGTTTTATTGGCTACAAAACAAAACAAATACAAGCCTCTGAAATTGCGAATAAAAAAGAGCTTACTATTTTATTAACAGTTGAAGCTAATGCTTTAGATGAAGTAGTTATTAGAGGCGAGCGAACCACTTCACAACTTAAAATTGATCGAAAAGTATTCAATTTAGGAAGTGATGTACAGCAATCCGGAACTACAGTCTTAGAAGCATTTGATCAAATTGTAGATATACAAGTAGATTTAGGTACAAATAGCCTTTCGTTACGAGGTAGTGGTAATGTACGGCTCTTAGTTAATGGCAAGCCATCTTCAATGGGAGCAACAGAACTATTAGAACAAATACCTTCTTCTTCGGTAGATAGAATAGAGATTATTACATCACCTTCAGCAAGAGAACAAGCAGATGGTATTTCAGGAATTATAAATGTGATTCTAAAAAGAGATGTAAATAAAGGTTTAAATCTTAACACCAACGCATCAGTAGGTACAAATCGATATGGATTTGGGTTTGGAGGTAACTATAATTACTCATTTGTCAATGTTAGATTAAACGCTTCTAGAAATATAAGAAATATGGATAACAATCAAGAATTGACAAGAGTTTTTAATAATGGCGATACTCAAAATATTGATGCGTTATATAAATTTAGAGGAAATACAGATGTTATAGCATTGGGATTAGACTTTTTTATTGACTCAAAAAATGAGTTGTCTTTTGAGGTAGATTATTCAGACAATTCTCATAGTATCAATAGTAATAGTAACTCGCTTAATAATAATGTGGCTGGAAATTATATTCGAGAAACAGAACACTTTCACTTAACAACTACTTTTAACGGAAATTATAGACGAAAATTTAAAAAGAAAGGTCATTATTTGGAATTCGATTATAACCTAAGTAAAAATGACAATAGTTTTCCTACTACAGATTTTGAAAACGATGCTCTTCTGTTTAATGTAACCAATATTTATAATAACGTATTGCAAGCAGGAGCAATAGACTATGTGCTTCCTTTGAATGAAAAAATAACGTTTGAAACAGGCTTTTCTTGGAACAATCGTGACTTAAAATCTACTTTTAATATTGAACTCGCAGGTAATAGTCCAACCACAAATATCTTTAATTACGAAGAAGAGATACTAGGATTATATGCACTTTCCAGTTTGGTTACCGGAAAAATAAAATGGCAG
>JAKISU010000108.1 GCA_021648445.1 Flavobacteriaceae bacterium | reverse complement strand
CCCTTGTGAACTCCTCATCAAATAAGCCTTTATTCCCTTGTGTTTTATACATTTCCATGACTTTTTTACACCATAAAGATAAGCATAATTAGCTAATTGACAATGAGTTAATTTTTAGAAGTCCCCTTAATCTACTTAAAAGTAAATTGACAACATTTTTTCCTATATCTAATGCATGTTGATTCACTGTTGTTAAGGTCGGTGATGACAATCTCGAAATCTTATCATCTGAAAAGCCAATTATATTAATATCGTTTGGAACATGATATCCTTTTTTATTAGCTACTTTTAATGCGGTTACAGCAGAAACACTATCAGTAGCAAGAATACCATCTATATTGTTATGCATTTCGAATAAAGAGGTGATGATGGTCTCATAATTCATCTTATTATCAATACTTATTAAAATAGGTTTATGGTTATAATTTGAATTTTCAGTAATTGCCTTATTATAGCCTTTAACTCTTAATTTACCTATAGCAATATCATCAATAGTGCTTACTAGTGCAATTTTTTTACAATTTAAATCTAATAGGTAATTTGTAGCTTTATAAGCGGCATCAACATCATCAATAATTACTTTGTCACAGTTTTCAATTTCATTAGAAACTCTGTCAAACATAACAATAGGATACCCTTCATCTATAACATTTTTAAAGTGTGTATTCTCTTGTAAAAATTGAGTTTCTTTTGCAATAGATAGAATAAAACCATCAACACTACCATCACATAATAAATTTAAGCAGGCAACTTCCTTTTTATATTGATTATTCGACAAGCAAATTATAATTTGATAACCATTGCTATTAGCCACCTCTTCAATACCTAAAAGCACTTTTGCAAAAAAGTAGTTTAAAATATTAGGGATAATAACTCCGATGGTTTTAGTTTGCCTGTTTTTAAGATTTAAAGCTGTTTTATTTGGTCTATAATTATATTTTTTTGCTAGTGCTTTTATTTTCTTTATAGTTTTTTCATTAATTTCATGACTGTTTTTTAAGGCTTTAGATACAGTAGATATAGATACATTTAATTCAATAGCTAGTTGCTTTAGTGTTATTTTATTTTGATTCATTTAGCTTAAATCTTAAAAGTAATCACAGGTCTTAAAGCATGATTCGCTAATTCTTTACTAATACTTTCATTAAATAATTGTGACAAACCACTCCTACCGTGGGTGTAAATACCAATTACATCAGCATCGATTTGTTTACCAAAATTCAAAATACCTTCTTCAATAGTACTGTCATTATAAATATTTATGGTAAAACCTTTAATATCAAAACTTGAAACATAATTTTCAAGTCTGTCTTTAGATACTTTCGTCGATTCAAAATTATGAATGGTATTGATAAATAATAAATGTAATTTTACATTAAAAACAGCTGTGAAATCTAATACTTTTTGGAAGTTCGCTTTACTTTCTGGACCAAAATCTGAAGCAAAGATCATCTCATTAAATTCAAAATTTTCAATATCTTGTTTGATAACTAAAACCGGAATATGGGAATATCTAACCACTTTTTCGGTATTTGAGCCTACTAACATTTCCTTTAAACCTGTTGCTCCTTGTGAGCCCATTACAATTAAATCAACATCATTTTTTTTACTCTCTTCAATAACACCTTCAAACGCTTTGTGAAAACGTACCGTTTCAATAATAGTAAGTCCATCAAAAAACGGGAAGGCTTTAAGTTTTTCAAATTCTTTATGTATTCCCTTTAAATAATAAATACTTTGGGCACCTCCTTGAAGGTTACCTCCGCTAGCAGGATCTATAGACGTTGAAGGAATATCTAACATGTGCAATAATATAATTTCACTGTTTGTTTTTTTTGCAATTGTTGCAGCTACTTTACAGGCATATTGAGCCTGATCAGAAAAATCGACTGGGACTAATATTTTTTTCATGGTTTGATTTTATTATTCTTTATAAAGATAAAGTTTTTTCTTTACGTTTTAATCAACTTAAATTTTAAAAGTAATAACAGGTCTTAAAGCATGGTTTGCCAATTCTTTACTAATACTTTCGCTAAACAGTTGTGACAAGCCACTTCTACCATGCGTATTTATAGCAATAATATCTGCATCAATTTCTTTTCCAAAATCTAAAATGCCTTCCTCAATAGTATCATCATTATAGATGTTTAGTGTATGATTTTTAATGTTAAAGTTAGAAATAAAGTTTTTAAGTTTACTTTTTGATTTCTTAGTTGACTCAAAATTGTGAATAGTATTTATAAATAACAAATGTAATTTAGCATTAAATATATTTGTAAAATCAATTACCTTTTGAAATGACCTTTTACTTTCATCGCTAAAATCTGAAGCAAAAATTATATCGTTGACCTCAAAATTTTCAACATCGTGTTTAATAACTAGTACAGGTATTTCAGAATGCCTCACTACTTTTTCTGTATTTGAACCTACTAATATTTCTTTTAAACCGGTTGCTCCTTGCGAACCCATCACAACTAAGTCAACATTGTGTTTTTTACTTTCTTCAATAACTCCATCAAAAGCTTTATGAAATTTTACATCTTCAGTAACTTTAAGTCCATTAAAAAATGGTAAAGCTTTAATTTTTTCAAATTTTTTATGAATTGCTTTCATATAAAAAATTGCTTGTCCACCACCTCGAAGATTATTAGATTCAATAGGATCTATTGCTTCCGAAGGAATGTCTAACATGTGCAATAATATAATTTCACTATTAGTTTTCTTTGCAATCTGAGATGCTACTTTACAAGCATATTTAGCCTCATCAGAAAAATCGATTGGAACTAGTATTTTTTTCATGGTTTGGGTTTTAAGAGTTCTAACTTTGTTAAAGGTATTTATTATAACGATAAAAAACTATGATTCTTGTCATTGTAAAATATAGTTTATATATTTGCACCGCTAAATAAAGGTGTTTAAGAAATTGTAGGGGACGGAAAGTCCCCTCTTTTTATATAAAAAATGGAGCGAGACGTTGTAAAAAAGTTAGTTGATGAAGCCATCCTTGAAAATCAAGAGCTATTTTTAATTGATTTCAAAATCTCATTAGATAATAAAATTATGGTGATTGTTGATGGTGACTGCGGACTAACACTAAAAGAATGTATGAGGATAAGCAGGCATGTTGAGCATAATTTAGATAGAGATACAATAGACTTTTCTTTAGAAGTTACATCACCAGGAGCAACTGAACCCTTAGTGAATAAAAGGCAGTATGAAAAAAATATTGGGAGGACTTTAGAAATAAAAACCAAAATAGAAAAATTTGAAGGGAGACTAGTCAAAACAGATGAAAATGAAGTCATCATTGAATGGAAAACTAGAGAGCCAAAACCTATTGGTAAAGGAAAAGTAACAGTAACAAAAACAGCTGTTTTACCATATAGTGATATTAAACAAGCAAAAGTGAAAATAAAATTTTAATTTAGAGAGCATGGAAAACATCGCATTAATAGATTCTTTTTCTGAGTTTAAAGATGATAAAAGTATTGATAGAGTAACGCTTATGGCGATTCTAGAAGATGTGTTTAGAGCAGCATTGAAAAGAAAATATGGTTCAGATGATAATTTTGATATTATTATAAATCCTGATAAAGGCGATTTAGAAATATGGAGAAATAGAATAGTGGTCAATGATGGTGAAATTGAAGAACCTAACGAAGAAATAGCCATATCTGAAGCTATAAAAATTGAGCCTGATTTTGAAGTAGGTGAAGATGTGTCAGAAGAAGTAAAGTTAGAAGATCTAGGCAGAAGAGCTATTTTAGCATTACGTCAAAATTTAATAGCAAAAATACATGAGCATGATAACACGAATATCTTTAAACAATTTAAAGAATTGGAAGGTGAAATTTATAGTGCCGAAGTGCATCATATCAGACATAATGCAATCATTTTACTAGATGATGATGGTAATGAAATTGTATTACCTAAGAGTGAACAAATTAGATCTGATTATTTTAGAAAAGGTGAATCTGTAAGAGGTATCATTAAATTAGTAGAATTACGAGGTAATAAGCCTGCAATTATAATGTCAAGAACTTCTCCTGATTTCTTAGTAAAATTATTTGAACAAGAAATTCCTGAAGTATTTGATGGTTTAATTACTATTGAACGTGTAGCAAGAATTCCAGGTGAAAAAGCAAAAGTAGCTGTAGATTCTTATGATGACAGAATTGACCCGGTTGGTGCCTGTGTAGGTATGAAAGGATCTCGTATTCACGGTATTGTTCGTGAATTAGGAAATGAAAATATTGATGTAATTAACTTTACAAAAAATGATCAAATATTCATTTCAAGAGCATTGAGCCCAGCCAAAGTAGTTTCAGTTGATATAAAAGAAGTTGTTGAAGGCGAAAAACAAAGAGTAGAAGTGTTTTTAAGACCTGAAGAAGTTTCTAAAGCCATTGGTAAAGGCGGTGTTAATATTCGTTTAGCAAGCCAATTAACCGGTTATGAAATAGATGTATTACGCGAGGGAATGGAAGATGAAGATGTAGAGTTAACAGAATTCTCTGATGAAATAGAAGCATGGGTAATAAAAGAATTTAATAATATCGGTTTAGATACCGCTAGAAGTGTGCTTGATCTTGATGTAAGTGATCTGGTAAAAAGAACTGATCTAGAAGAAGAAACAATATTAGATGTTCAACGCATATTAAAAGAAGAATTTGAAGATTAATTTTATATTAATAGTGCGTTGATTAGGTATTTCCTTTAAAGAAGAAGCCTAGAAATAAAAGAAAACAACAAAATAATTATATGGCTACATTGAGGCTTAATAAAGTTTTAAGAGAATTAAACATTTCATTAGACAGGGCCGTTGAGTGTCTTTCAAAAAAAGGCTATGAAATAGAAGCTAGACCTACTACAAAAATATCTGATGAAGTATATAATGTGCTTTTAGATGAATTTCAAACTGATAAAAGTAAAAAAGTTGAGTCTAGAGAGGTTGGTGAAGAAAAACGAAAAGAAAAAGAAGCGCTTCGTATAGCCCACGAAGAAGAATTAGAAAAAAAACGCTTACAAAATGAAGCTAAAAAAGAAATCTTCAAGACAGAATCATCAAAACTAGCAGGAATTAAAACTGTAGGTAAAATAGATGTAACGCCTAAAACAGCTTCTAAAAAAGAAGTTAAAGCAGAAACTGTCCCAACAGCCAAAAAAGAAGTTCAAGAAGAAAAACCTGCTGAGTTAGAAAAAATCACAACTAAGTATCAAAAACTAACCGGACCTAAACAAGTTGGAGATAAAATTGATTTAAAACAATTTGAAAAGCCAAAAAAGAAACCTGCAGAAAAAAAAGGCACGACTGACAGTAACGCTAATAAAAAGAAAAGAAGAAGAATCAATAAGCCAACCGGCAATACTGGTACTGGCTCAAATAGAAGGTCAAATTTCAAATCTGGCAACAATAAAGGAGCAGGCAGAGGTAGAAGAAGTGTTGTTAAGGAAGAACCTTCTGAGGCTGAAGTACAAAAACAAGTTAGAGAGACTTTAGAAAAACTACAAGGTAAATCTAAAAAAGGAAAAGGAGCCAAATACAGAAGAGAGAAAAGAGATTTACACCGTCAGCAAACAGAAATAGATATAGAAATTCAACATGCTGAAAGTAAAACTTTAAAAGTAACAGAATTTGTTACTGCCAGTGAAGTAGCTACTATGATGGATGTCTCTGTATCTGAAATTATATCAGCATGTATGTCATTAGGTATGATGGTGACTATGAATCAGCGTTTAGATGCTGAAACATTAACAATTGTTGCTGAAGAGTTTGGATTTAATGTAGAGTTTGTTAATGCAGAGGTAGAAGATACTGTTGAAGAAATAGCTGATAAACCAGAAGATTTAAAATCAAGAGCACCTATAGTTACTATTATGGGACATGTTGATCATGGTAAAACCTCATTGCTTGATTATATAAGAAAAGCTAATGTTATTGCTGGTGAAGCCGGTGGTATTACACAGCATATTGGCGCTTATGGAGTAGCGTTGACTGATGGACAAAAAATAACATTTTTAGATACACCAGGTCACGAAGCCTTTACTGCAATGCGTGCTCGTGGGGCTCAGATTACTGACATTGTTATTATTGTGATTGCTGTTGATGATTCTTTAATGCCACAAACTAAAGAAGCTATAAGCCACGCACAGGCTGCAGGTGTTCCTATCATTTTTGCTATCAACAAAATTGACAAACCTGATGCTAATCCTGATAAAGTGAAGGAAGAATTAGCTGCTATGAATTTATTAGTAGAAGATTGGGGAGGTAAACTACAATCGCATGATATTTCTGCTAAAACGGGTCAAGGAGTTGATGAATTGATGGAGAAAGTAATGCTTGAAGCAGAATTATTAGAATTAAAAGCCAATCCGGACAAAAAGGCGGTAGGTACTGTTGTAGAAGCTTTATTAGATAAAGGTAAAGGATATGTTTCTACAATTTTAGTAGAAGCCGGTACTCTGAAAATCGGCGATTTTATTCTCGCCGGAAAACATAGCGGTAAAATAAAAGCCATGCACAATGAGCGTGGTAATAGTTTAAAAGAGGCCGGACCATCAACTCCTGTTTCAATATTAGGTTTAGATGGCGCTCCACAAGCTGGAGATAAATTTAGAGTGTTTGAAGATGAACGTGAAGCCAAGCAAATAGCAACCAAACGTGAACAATTACAGCGCGAACAATCTGTTCGTACGCAACGCCATATTACCTTAGATGAAATTGGTCGTAGAATTGCCTTAGGTGATTTTAAAGAATTGAACGTTATCCTTAAGGGTGATGTTGATGGTTCTGTTGAAGCTTTGACAGATTCGTTACAAAAATTATCAACTGAAGAAGTTCAAGTAAATATTATCCATAAAGGTGTTGGTGCCATTACAGAATCAGATGTATTATTGGCCTCTGCATCTGATGCAATTATTATTGGATTTAATGTAAGACCTTCTGCAACAGCTCGATCATTAGCAGAAAAAGAAGAAATAGATATTAGAAACTATTCTATTATTTATAAGGTAATAGATGAAATTAAAGATGCCATGGAAGGCATGCTTTCTCCTGATATGGTAGAAGAAATTACAGGTAATGCTGAAATTAGAGAAACCTACAAAATATCAAAAGTTGGTACTATTGCCGGTTGTATGGTTACTGATGGTAAAATATTTAGAAATTCTAAAATAAGAATTCTTAGAGATAATGTGGTTGTCTTTACCGGTGAACTAGCTTCCTTAAAACGCTTTAAAGACGATGCAAAAGAAGTAGCTAAAGGGTATGATTGTGGTATACAGATCAAAAACTACAATGATATTAAAGAATTAGATATTATTGAAGCCTACCAAGAAGTAGCTGTTAAAAAGAAATTAAAATAATACTATAAAAGTAGATAGTTAATTCTAATAAACCTGTGAAATTATCTCACAGGTTTTTTTTATAAAATCATAAACTGGTATAAATAATTTGGCATTAAAATTTATTATCTTTGTTATACTAAATTCTTAAGGCAATTTAGTATAAAATTATAAAGCCTATATGTTTTTAAAGAATTTTTGGCCGGTAGTATCTAGAATTATCCTTAAAGGGCGTATTCCCATTCTAATAATTCTTGCCGTCATCACATATTTCCTCTCAACACAAATGCAACACATGCGTTTTTCGCATAGTGAAGCCAATTTATTACCAAGAAATCATGAAGTAAACATTCAATATAATAAATTTCTAGAAATTTTTGGTGAAGAAGGTAATCTTATCATACTGGCAACTCAAGATTCAAGTATTTTTACTTCTAAAAAATTTAATAATTGGAATGTACTATCACGTACATTAAACACTTTTCCTGAAGTAGATTTTACTGTTTCAATTGGCGATATAAAGAAACTAAAAAAAGATACTAAAAAAAAGCAGTTCATTGTAGAGCCTCTATATGAAAATGAACCCACAACTGATGCTGAAGTAAAAAAAATAAAGGATGAACTCTTTAATAATTTGCCTTTTTTTGATAACTTTTTATTTAATAAAAAAACAGGGACAATCAGAACGGTTATTTACATAAAAAAAGACATTGTAAATACATCTAAACGTAAAGATTTTATCTTTAATTCTTTAAATCCTGCTATAGAAAAATTTGAAAAAGACAATAATTTAGATGTTAAAGTTTCCGGTATGCCATATATCAGAACTATGAACTCTCAAAATATTATTGATGAGATTGGAATATTTCTTGGCTTGGCCTTAGCAATAACATCATTTATTTTCTTTTTATTTTTCCGCTCATTCAGAGCAACTTTTATAACTATGCTGGTAGTAAGTATAGGTGTAATATGGGCTTTTGGTTTTATTGGTTGGTTTGGGTATGAAATATCTGTTTTAACAGCATTAATTCCGCCTTTAATCATCGTAATTGGTGTGCCAAACTGTATCTTTTTAATAAATAAATATCAGCACGAAGTTAAAACTCATGGCAATCAAGCAAAATCTTTACAACGTGTAATTTCTAAAATTGGGAATGCTACATTAATGACAAACGTTACTACGGCATCAGGGTTTGCCACTTTTATTTTTACCAGAAGTCAATTATTAAACGAATTTGGTATCATTGCTTCTATCAATATTATGGCAATTTTTATATTGTCATTATTGATCATTCCAATTATATATAGTTTTCTTCCAAAACCTAAAGAAAAACATTTACAACATTTAGAACGAAAATGGATAGAACGGATCATAGATTGGATGGAAAATACCGTTCGTCATAAACGCATTGCTGTATATATTTCTACCGTATTAATTATAGTTACCAGTATTATCGGTGTATATATGATTCGTGTTTCTGGGAGTTTAATTGAAGATATGCCCAAAGGAAAACCCTTTTTTAAAGATATTGTCTTTTTTGAAAAAGAGTTTGGTGGTATTATGCCCTTAGAAATTATTGTTGACACCAAACGCAAAAAAGGTGTAATGAAACTTTCTACGCTAAAGCGTATGGACAGATTGAATGAAATCATTGATGAGATTCCTGAACTTTCTCCTTCAGTTTCTGTATTAAACTTAGTCAAATACTCTAAGCAAGCTTATTATAATGGTAATCCGAAATATTATCAATTACCGACAAATCAAGAAAGAAGTTTTATTCTTTCTTACACAAAAAACTCCGATGTCAATTCAGACCTGCTTAAAAATTTTGTAGATTCTACAGGACAATATGCACGTATTACCACATTTATGAAAGATATTGGTACTGATAAAATGGAGCGTATTGAAGAACGTTTACAAGCCAGAATTGATAAAGAGTTTCCTAAAGAGAATTTCAATGTTACCATGACCGGTAAAGCATTGGTTTTCTTAAAAGGCACCAATTATTTGATTAGAAATTTAGTCATTTCATTATCATTAGCTATTCTATTGATTTCATTATTCATGGCTTGGATGTTTAAGTCTTTCCGGATGATAATTATATCCTTAATTCCTAATGTCTTACCGTTATTGGTTACTGCCGGATTGATGGGTTTTTTAGGCGTACCTATAAAACCTTCAACCATATTAGTATTTAGTATTGCTTTTGGTATTTCGGTAGATGATACCATACATTTTTTGGCAAAATATAGGCAAGAACTGCAAGCAAATAATTGGAAAGTTAGAAAATCTGTATATAGAGCTTTACGCGAAACAGGTTTAAGTATGTTCTATACATCTATAGTTCTCTTTTTTGGATTTTTAGTATTTATAGTTTCCAGTTTTGGAGGTACAATTGCCCTTGGCGGATTGGTATCAGTAACCTTACTATTTGCAATGGTTTCAAATTTATTATTATTACCATCATTATTACTTTCATTAGAGCAACGTATTGCCAACAAGAAGACATTTAAAAAACCTGCCATTCAAATTTTACCTAAAGAAGATGTGAGTATTGAAGATAACGATACAGATGAAATAGAACTTAAAACCGACAAATAAATGAAAGGAATTATACTAGCTGGAGGCAGCGGAACCAGATTACATCCATTAACATTGGCTATAAGTAAACAATTAATGCCTATTTATGATAAACCGATGATCTATTATCCGCTATCAGCCTTAATGTTAGCCGGTATCAAAGACATTTTGATCATTTCCACTCCTCATGATCTACCTTTATTTGAACGTTTATTAGGCGATGGAAAACGATTAGGATGCAATTTTCAATATGCGGTACAAGAAGTTCCTAACGGATTAGCACAAGCTTTTGTTATAGGCGAAGAGTTTATTGGTAATGATGATGTGGCTTTAATTTTAGGAGATAATATTTTTTATGGAACCGGATTTGAAAAATTATTGGTTGAAGCTTCAAAACCAAATGGTGGTAACGTTTTTGCCTATCACGTAACAGATCCTGAACGCTACGGAGTTATAGAGTTTGATGATACTAATAAAGCCATTTCTATTGAAGAAAAACCTCAACATCCAAAATCTAACTATGCAGTTCCCGGTATTTATTTTTATGATAATAGTGTTGTTGATATTGCTAAAAACCTAAAACCTTCCGCAAGAGGTGAATATGAAATTACTGATGTCAATAATGCCTATTTAAAACAAGGTAAACTTAAAGTTAGTGTGTTGACCAGAGGTACGGCTTGGTTAGATACCGGTACATTTCAATCGTTAATGCAAGCACAACAATATGTACAAGTAATAGAAGAACGCCAAGGTTTAAAAATTGGTTGTATTGAAGAAGTTGCCTACCATAAAGGATTTATTTCCGCCCAACAACTCAAAGAGGTTGCACAACCTTTATTAAAAAGTGGTTATGGGCAATATTTGATGGGGCTTATATAATAATTCATAATTCGTAAATCATAATTAACTCACTGCTATCGCAGTTTCGTTGATTATTTTCCCAAAAGTTTTATTTTCTGATAATTTCTTCTCTAAATAGTTGACCCTTATAAATGGCATAACTATTTATATTACAATATATTATCATAAATAAATGGGATATAAAGTTTGCAAAAAAGACAAGATTTTAGTATCTTACGTGATAAAACCTTGTCAAATGCGTT